>JAUXGW010000395.1 GCA_030621865.1 Actinomycetes bacterium | reverse complement strand
AGGCGCCCAGTGCCGGCCGACCCATCCACCACCTGGTCGATGGCTTGGCGGTGGATCCTTCCCGGCGCTCGTAATGCTTCAATGGCCAAGCCCTATACGGTGGGTATCGAGCATCGGGGGATCACTTGTTCGACAACAGCATCTTCGACGTCGTGATCGGACTGCTCTTTGTCTTCTTCGTCTTCAGTCTCGTTGTCTCGGGCATCAACGAAGGTGTTCGCAAGCTCCTGAACACGCGCTCCAAGGCATTGTGGGTTGCGGTCCAGCGGATCCTCGACGAGTCGGATAGTGCTCCGCAGACCACATCCCTGAGCCCGGCGCTCGGACCGGTGCCGGACCGCACGGACGTGTCGTCGAACCCGAGGACGGTGGTCGGCTCAGAACCGGCAGAGAGCTTGGCGCGTCAGCTCTATGACCATCCGGTCATCGCCAGGCTCGACACCGCGCGGCTTGGCAGGCCGACCCGAATCAACGACATCCCTCCACGCGAATTTGCCCGCGCCCTGGTGGACATCCTCACGCCCGACGACCCGGACGGAAATCCTCTGTGGGACGGGATCGAGGAGCGCATCCGTGAGCTCCCGGGTCCGCTGCGAACACAGTTCCAGTTGCTCTACCGGGAGGCTGACGGTGACGTGCTCCGCTTCCGCCTGGCGGTTGAAACCTGGTTCGATTCGAGCATGGAGAGGGTCTCGTCGTGGTACCGCAGCCGGACCCGGATCGTGATGGTGCTGTACGGGCTCGCGGTGGCAGTGTTCTTCAATGTCAGTGCGATCGGGGTGACCACCGAGTTGTATCGCAACGACGTCGTGCGTGACACGGTCGTGTCTCTCGCCGAGACGAACGCCACGGGATTGGGAGGGATCGAGGACTGCACGACCCGGACCTGCGTGGAGGCGGAGGTCTCCTCGGTGCTGGACACCGGATTGCCGATCTGGTGGCGAACCTGCCCGGGCATCGGGACAGACTCGGGCGATCATTGGTGCGGCTTCGAGGATTTCGGGTCGTCACTCGCCACGGTGGCAGGTTGGCTCATTACTGCGGCTGCGTTGTCGATCGGGGCGTCGTTCTGGTTCGGGCTGCTCAAACGGGCCGTCCGGATACGCTCACAACCCGGTGGCTCATCAGGCTGAGTGCAGCGAATCGCGCGGCGTGATGACTACTTGGTGATCCGCCGGGACGCGTAGCGGCCACCCCGGCGGACGACGAACCGGACACCACGACCACGCCATGTCGGCCGGTCGGGTGTGCCGTAGCGCTTGGAGCCGTGAGCCGATGTTGTTGCCAGCAGCATCTGCGACGCTGCATCGGTGATCTCCCGGAGGCGCTGCCGGATCTCATTGCGGGTCTGGGGATCGGTGACCTGTTCCGCACCTACTCGATACTCGCGGATCTGCTCGCGCACCGAACCGCTCCCCGAGAGCTCTTCTGACAGGATCTCCCATTGACGTCGTTCCACCAGGGTCGCTCGAGTGCACTCCAGCGTTATCGTGTCGTCCCCGGCCGATACTGCATCCAGTTCGGCGCCGATCTGCGTTCCATGTCTCTCCCAGAGTTCCGAGCCGATCTCGCCTAGTTCGTCATTGGTGGAGCCGACCACCAGCCGTTGGATTGCTTCCAGCCGCTCGTCCGGTGTGGAGAATCCTCGACGGATCGCATCTGGAGTGACCATCAGGTCGACCAGCGTCGGGACGGCATCGAGGCG
>JAUXGW010000198.1 GCA_030621865.1 Actinomycetes bacterium | reverse complement strand
AGTCGAGTTACATCCCTGTCGATCCGCCCTATGAATACGAGATCACCGTGCCGGCCACGGCCTCCACGGGCCCGGTGCCCGGGTTCCAGATCACCATCAAGCTCATCGACCCGGTGACGGGCAACGTGGTGCCGACGGCCATGAACCGGGTGTATCTGACACCACTGCGGCCCAACCACGGCGCGGCCTTGAACGCCTTTTCGAGCGGCTTGGAGCCTCAGAGTTCGGCCGAAGGGCAATACCAGGCAAGGGAGCATTCCCCGCAGCGAGGTTTGCGGGCCCCGCAGACGCGCCTGCCGTGGAGAATGAGGCGCAGACTGAAATCACCGCGTTCCGCGGCCGGCACCATCGGATTCAACTCGTATTCCACCTTCACCGGATCGGTTTCGGACGTGAGGTCCAGGCGTTTCGACAACCTCAGAACGTGGGTATCCACGGGGAGACCCGCCAAGTCCATCACCACGCTGCGAACGACGTTGGCCGTCTTGCGACCTACACCGGGCAGCTTCACCAGGTCGGCCATTGCTGAAGGCACTTCTCCACCGTGGCGTTCGGTGACCGCGTCAGCCATGCCGATCAGGCTCTTGGTCTTTGAACGATAGAACCCCGTTGAGCGGACGATCTCCTCGACCTCCTCCGGATTTGCCATCGCCAGTTCGCCAGGATCCGGATACCTTGCGAACAGGGCCGGGGTAACCATGTTCACCCGGGCATCGGTGCACTGCGCCGAGAGAATTGTGGCAGCGAGCAACTCGTACGCGTTGTCGTGATCAAGTTCGCAGACAGCGTCGGGATATTCCTCCTTCAGCAAGTCATTGGCCCAACGGGCACGACCCTTGGGGGTTCGAGGACGCCTTGCTCCGTCGGGCGGTTCCGGCCTCGATGCTGCCCTGGATGCTGACGATGACCGCGATGTTGCCACGACTGCGCACGGTAGCCTCCGGGGCGGTGACAGATCCCACGGCGAGCGGTCCAACCCTGCCTCCAGCCGACGAACTCGAATGGGTTGTGCCGCTGGAAATCTCCAGCGATCACGCCATGTCGGAGCGCGGGCTGGCGCGGGTCAGAACGATTCTGCAGATGCGCTGCGAGCTACCGCTGGCTGCCGGGGTGACGGCGTCGGTTCGAAAGATCAAGACGGAGGCTTTCGACCCGATCACCGACTCGGCAGGCTTTCTGGACGTCAACAATCGGGCGTTCTGGTGGCACCCGGATCAGGGTGGCTGGGATCAGAAACGATTGATGGGCGAATTGCAGGGCGACTGGGTGGATCTGGGAGGTTTCCTCGTTCACCGCGACGACACCTCGCGAATCGACGGATACTGCTGGACCAGGGTTCATGCGCCCTCGGCCGATGAGGATGAACCGGCGCTCGGCGAGATCTACGCGATTGCCGCGGATCCACATTGCCATGGGCGTGGTCTGGGAAAGGCACTGGTGGTGGCCGGACTCGGCCATCTCCATTCAGAGGATCTCGATCACGGCATTCTGTATGTGGAACAAGACAACGAAGCTGCGGTGCAGATGTACCTGAAGCTCGGATTCCATGTTCACGAACGGCGTGGAGGCTACCGATGAGCGGGGGCTACCGATGAATGCTGCGCAGCCACCGCGACTCCTGTATGACCTCGAGCGCGAAGATCTCGCCGAGTTCCTCAGCGATGAGCCGAAGTACAGGGTGGATCAACTCTGGAATGGTCTCTACCGCGATGCCCTGTTGCCGGCGGAGATATCGAATCTTCCGAAACGCCTTCGCGAGGAACTGACCGCTGCGTTTCCCACCGGGTGCGAAATGGTGAGGGAATCCGTAACCGATGATGGTGACACGGTGAAGTTCCTGTGGTCCCTGGCAGATCAGGCGACCGTCGAGACCGTTCTCATGCATTACCCGGGCTCCTCCGCGAGCGCGGCGAGATCCACGGTCTGTGTGTCGAGTCAGGCGGGTTGCGCCATGGCGTGCAGTTTCTGCGCCACCGGCCAAGCCGGATTCGAGAGGCACCTGAGTGTCGGAGAGATCGTGGAGCAAGTCCTGCGGGCTCAAAGACAGGCTGGCGATCACCGCGTGTCAAACGTGGTGTTCATGGGAATGGGTGAACCCATGGCCAACTTCGATGCCACCTGGGGAGCAACGGAACGACTGCACGAAGCGGTCGGGATCGGCGCCCGTCACCTCACGATCTCAACGGTCGGTCTGATCCCGGGGATCAGGAAACTGACGGAGGCGAAGTTGCCGGTGAGCCTTGCGGTGTCCCTCCACGCGGCCGACGACGACCTCCGAAACGAGCTTGTGCCGCTAAACCGCAAATACCCGCTCGATCAGCTCATGGATGCCTGCGAGGAGTACTTCGGTCGGACCGGACGACGGCTCACGTTCGAATGGGCATTGATCGCAGGCGTGAATGATCGATATGAGGATGCCGACCGTCTGGCCGACCTGTGCGGACCCACGTCTGCGCACGTGAACCTGATCCCACTCAATCCGACGCCCTCCTACGGGGTGCCGGGCTCGAGCAGGAACCGCGTTCACGCATTCGCGAACCGTCTCCGCGACCGTGGAGTCAACGTGACGATCCGGGACACCCGCGGCTCGGACATCGATGCGGCCTGTGGCCAACTCTCCACGGCCCACGCCCTCGGCCTGGCCGATCAGACATCACCTACTGGCGATGTAGCAAGCGACCGAACCCGATCAGTGCAGATCACCTCACGCAGACAGTGAGTGGACCCGCCCGGATCGAGTCCCGAAGCACTTCGGCTTCACCCACAACGCTGTCGGGCCAGACGACGCAGCGGTCGATCACACCATTGATCCGGGTTTGGTCGCCGACCACGGACAGCCCGCCGGAAGAGGCGAGGTTCGCCCGGAGATAGTCCGCCGGTGTGCCGCAGTCGATGGCCACGGCGCTCGTGTGCACCGTCTGCATGCGAGCCTCGGCCACCTCCCGGCCCCACAGGGATTCCCAGAGTCCAGATGGTTCCGCCGACAATCCAGCCAGGGCGGCTGCCGGAGTCAGTGACGCCACCACCGTGCTCCGCGCGCCGAACGGTCCGGAACTGGTGGTCAGCACAGCAACCCGTTGCCGGTCCCACTCGCGCACGAATTCCCCCAGGTCTGCCTGATGCCACATGTCGGAATTCACCGTGAGCACGGCGCGGTCACCCATCCAGCCGGACAGATTGGCCAAGGCTCCGGAAGTGCCCAGTGCAAGAGGCTCCTCCACCGACAAGTGGATGTGCCGGCCAAGTCGGTCGACATGACCGGCCAACTCCTTCCATCGGTGATGTGCATTCACCGCCACGGAAGATGTCACGAACCCGACCGCTTCAATGGCGTGGTCCACGAGAGCACGATTCCCCACTGGACACAACGCCTTGGGCCGCAGACTTGTCAGGGGATGAAGACGCGTCCCGGAGCCCGCCGCCAGCACGACGGCAGCAAGCGAATCCGAATGGTCAGGCGAATCCGAGTGATCGGGTTCCGGGGTTGCACCCGGCGGTGCCAGACTGTCAGCCATGGCATCCCGCTGGTTCAACAATCGGCTTCCGCAAACGCTTGTGATCGCCCAGATGCTGCTGTACATCGACGGGTTCTTTGCACTGCTTGCGGTGATATCCAGCGGTCTCAACGCCGGAATACAGCACACCCTCTTCAGTCGGGTGCTGTTGGTGGCCTCCGTTGTCGGATATGTCTACGGAGCCTGGGGAATCGCCAACGAAAAGAAGCTGGGATACCAGATCGCAGTAGCCGCGTCGTTCATTCCGCTTCTGGCGAGAACCGTGGCAACGTTCTCCGCAGGTGGGCCGCTCCAGCACCTCGGATTCATTCTTCTCGGGTTCGGACTGATCAGCGCGCTGTTCGAATATGCGCTGATCGGGCTGCTGCTGCACAACCAGTCCCGGGAGCACGTGCGCATCTGGTTCGACTGAGTCCGACTCGTCAGGCAATGATGCTCCCATGAGCAGGGACCTCCCATGAGCAGGAACGTTGAAGGAATTGCAGGACTCAAGGCACTTGTAGGGGAGCACCTCGGGTACTCCGACTACATGGAGATCACCCAGGAGCAGGTGAACACCTTCGCTGACGCCACCGGCGATCATCAGTGGATCCACGTGGATCCGGAGCGGGCAAAGGCTGAATCTCCCTTCGGTGGGCCGATCGCGCACGGCTACCTCACACTCTCGTTGGGTCCGGTGTTGTTACCCACCATCATGACCGTATCGGGAGTTCGCATGGGCGTGAACTATGGCTGCGCCAAAGTTCGCTTCCCATCTCCTGTTCCGGTCGGTTCCAACCTTCGCCTCGGAGCGCAGCTGGACAAGGTCGAGGATCTCCCCAACGACGGCGCTCAGGTCTACATGACCTTCACCTTCGAGGTGCAAGACGCCCCGAAGCCGAGTTGCGTGGCACAGATCATCTTCCGCTACTACGAGT
>JAUXGW010000207.1 GCA_030621865.1 Actinomycetes bacterium | reverse complement strand
CCCTGCTGACGGCGCACACCCTGCTGATCTGACCGTGCTCGATGTCGGAGTTGGAAGCGGGATTCTGGCGGTTGCCGCCCTGAAGCTCGGAGTGGGGACCGCAACCGGAATCGACATCGATCCCCAGGCGCTCTTGCAGTCGGCTGAGGTTGCCCGGGTGAATGGCGTGGGGGATAGGTATCGCGCATCTGCCGACAATCTGGCGGCGGTGGCGGAGTCCTCTGACCTGGTCCTCGCCAATCTGCTCATAGGTGTGATCGAGGAACTGAACGCCGATCTGACACGCGTCACGGCGGCGGGCGGACAGTTGATCGTGAGCGGTCTTCTGATCTCGCACCGTGAACGGGCGCTGGCGGCTCTGACGCCGCTGACACCGGTGCAGGAATGCGAACTCGACGGTTGGCTCGCCATTCGTCTGTCGAGGCCGGCGTGAGGTTGAAGTCAGCGAAGGATAGCGAAAGGTGAAGTCGGCCAGCGGTGAAGTCAGCGGGAGCTGAAGTCAGCGTGAGGTTGAAGTCGGCTAGCGGTGAAGTCAGCGAAAGATAGCGAAAGGTGAAGCCGGCGAGAAGTATTGACGCGTGAGGCATCGATGAAGTGGTGCTTGCGCGCTGATCCCCGAACAGCGCCTGCGCGAACCGCATGTCTCGGATCCGCCTTTTCCCACCGCAACCGCCCGATTCTCAGCCGGCTGGCCGGCACAGTGGGTCCCGCTCAGCCGGCTCACTGAGTCCCGGTCAGCCAGCTCACAGAGTGTCCGGATCACCTGGGCTCACAGAGTGTTCGGATCACAGGGTTGAGCGTGTTGCCGTTTTCAGTTGACCTTGATGCCGTTCCAGAACGCGACGTGGTCGCGGATCTCTTCTGCGGTTTCGAGGGGTTCGGAGTAGTACCAGGCGGCGGCCGGGTTCACCTCACCCATCACATTCACGTCGAAGTACTCGGCCGTTCCCTTCCAGAAGCACCTGGAGGTCCGGTCGTTGGGGCTGAAGAGCTCCCGATTGAGGGAGTCCCGGGGAAAGTAGTGGTTGCCCTCAACGATGATCGTGTCTTGTGATTCGGCGAGTACTTCGCCGTTCCATGTCGCCTGCATGTGACTGGTAACCCATCGGAGGTTCGCAGTCTTCCCGTTGAAGGCAACGCGCGGGGCGAGTTGCGCGGTTCGGTTTGTTGGTCACGAGAGGTTCCCGTTGGAAGCGACCCGCGCCGATGCACCCTGGCGGGTAAGTTCCCCGCTATGTCGAAACCAGCCACTTTGGGAGAACTGCGTGCGTCGGGTTGGGAGTCCCACTCCGTCAAGGAAGAGATCAGGAGCAATGCCGTCACTCGGATAACAGCAGGGGAACCGCTGTTTCCGTCGGTTCTCGGATATGGAGAGACTGTCTTCCCGCAGCTGGAGAATGCCTTGCTGGCCGGCCATGACGTGATCTTTCTGGGGGAGCGAGGTCAGGCAAAGACGCGAATGATTCGTGCGCTGGTGAACCTTCTCGATGAGTGGATGCCGATTGTTGAGGGATCGGAGATCAACGATGATCCCTACAACCCGGTGTCAGCGCATGCCAGAAACCTTCTTGAAGACGAAGGTGAGGCCACGCCGATCAGTTGGGTTCACCGCTCGCAACGCTACGGCGAGAAACTGGCTACTCCCGATACCTCCATTGCGGACCTCATTGGTGAGGTTGATCCGATCAAGGTGGCCGAGGGCCGCTATCTGTCCGACGAGTTGACCTTGCACTACGGGTTGGTGCCGCGCACCAACCGGGGAGTCTTCGCGATCAATGAGTTGCCCGACCTCGCGGAACGTATTCAGGTGGGTTTGCTTAACGTGCTCGAGGAACGAGATGTGCAGATCCGTGGCTACAAGGTGAGCCTTCCCCTGGACGTTCTCCTCGTGGCATCGGCCAACCCGGAGGATTACACGAACCGCGGCCGGCTGATAACGCCGCTGAAGGATCGCTTCGGATCGCAGGTGAGGACCCACTATCCCCTCGATGTCGAAACGGAGGTGGAGATCATCCGTCAGGAGGCGTTGCCATTCGAGGCGGAGGGCCTGGAGGTCTCCGTCCCTGACTTCATGATCGAGGTGATTGCCACGATCTCACAGCTCGCCAGAAACAATGCCCACATTTCGCAACGCTCGGGGGTGTCCGTGCGGCTGTCGGTGAGCAACCAGGAAACCCTGGTCGCCAACGCCGCCCGTCGCACTCTGCGGTCAGGTGAATCCGACGTGGTCCCGCGTGTTTGCGACATGGAAGCCCTCCCGGCGTCCACCGCCGGCAAGGTCGAGATCGACACACTCGAAGATGGTCGCGAAGGGCAGATTCTTGACCATCTCATTCGCTCGGCGATTCTTGAAGTGTTCCGGGAGCGGGTTACTCCCCAGCCACTGATTGCAGTGGTTGAGGGGATCGAGGATCTGGAGTCAATCGAAACCGGCGAAGACATCGCTTCGGCCGACTACGTGAAGCTTCTGGAAGCGACTCCCGCGCTGAAGGCTCCAGTGCAGGAACTGGTCGGCGCCGACGCCGGCGCGGCAGAGATTGCATCGGCGGTTGAGTTCGTTCTGGAGGGTCTGCACCTCTCGAAGCGCCTGAACAAGGACGCCGTGGGTGCTCGGGCTCAATACCGTTCGCGCTGATCGCCGGTGAATCTGCTTCAACTGAGAGCCGCACTGGAGTCGGTGGCCGATCCAGATCGCGCCGCCCCGATGGCCGCATACCTGAAGGACCAGTTCACGTTCCTGGGTGTGGGGTCCGTGGACCGGCGCAAGGCACAGCGCCCCCATTTTGGCGAATGGCGCTCCCTCGAACCCGAAGAACTGGATCGGTTGATCCGCGCCCTCTGGAATGAGCCGGAACGTGAGTTTCAGTATGTGGGCACCGACCTGCTGCGAAAGGTTGCGCCCCGGTTGCCGGCTGAATCGCTTGGCTTGGTGCGTTGGGCGATCGAGACCAAGTCCTGGTGGGACACAGTGGATTCACTGGCCAAGGTGACCGGCATGCTGGTCTTTTCACATCCGGAGCTTGCCGATGAAATGGACCGTTGGGTACTTGCTCAGAACATGTGGGTGGTGCGGGCGGCGATCCTTCACCAACTGTCCTTCAAGGAGCGTGGTGACCCTGAGGTCGTGATGTCGTATTGCGAGCAACAGATCGATCATTCCGATTTCTTCATCCGGAAGGCGATCGGGTGGGCTCTGCGGGATCTTGCGAAGACCTACCCGGATGAAGTGTGGGTCTGGGTTGATGCTCACCCCGACCTGTCCGGGCTGTCCCGGCGCGAGGCCACCAAACACCGACCCCGTTGAGCCATCCGGGGTTGGCCTCCGCCGATCCTCGTGGAGGAGCCGGGAGGACCTGGGCGAAGGGGAACCACAACTGTGTGGATCCCGTCTGTGTGGATCCCGTCGCATCGGTGCGGACAATCCAGCGCGTGGCGGTGACCGTGACAGTAAGGTCCGTTGCACTGATCACCCTGACCCAAGGAGAACCTGATGCTGAATGGCCGGATCATGAAGAGCCGTGCGATACCCGCAGCGATGGCCGCGGTGCTGTTGCTGGGAGTTGGCGCGGCTGCCTGTAGCGACGACGACGATGACGCCAGCAGCAGCGACAGCGACAGCACAGAAACCACCGAAACCACCGATGACAGCATGGACGAGGCTGGGGTGGACGTACTGCTCTCGGAGTGGATCGTGGAGCCTGATCCCACTTCCGCCGATGCCGGGGAGGTCGCCTTCAAGGGAGATAACCAGGGAGGCGAGGTCCACGAGCTCGTGGTCGTGAAGGCTGACAGCCCTGATGACCTTCCGACCGATGCAGACGGTGCCGTCATCGAGGATGAGCTTCCCGAGGGAGCACTGATCGGTGAGATCGAGGACATCGATCCCGGGGCGGACGCATCCGTGACGCTGAACCTCGAGTCGGGTGACTACGTGCTGTTCTGCAACATCACCGAGGAAGAGGATGACGGCTCGATCGAGAGCCATTACGCCGAGGGAATGGTCAACACCTTCACGGCCAACTGAGCCGCCGTCCTTCCACGACCGCAGGGCGCTGCCCACTCCCACCTCCCGACTTCGGGGTTCTGGTGGTTGGGGGTCAGCGCCCTGCGGTCGCGTGGAACGAGATGCATGTAGCCTCCGTGCATGGCGAGGCCACGGTTCCGGTACTCACCCTGGGATGGCACCCAGCGGGGATTCGATCTCGACGCGCTCGACGTGATGGAGGAGATCACCGATGATC
>JAUXGW010000288.1 GCA_030621865.1 Actinomycetes bacterium | reverse complement strand
CACCTGAGCTGGGCAGAGGCCAATCCGGAGGGTGCTCGCTTCCTGCTGGGGAACAACGAGCTGGAGATCACGCTTGCCAGAGCCGGAGAGCTTCCTTCGGAGAATCGCCGTTTCTACCGTACGGTGCAGGACTGGGTCCGACCCCGTGTGGTGTCGGGGGAACTGCGCAAGCTGTCATCTGATCTCTACTACGCGCTGTGGATCGGACCGTCGCAGGAACTGACTCGACAGTGGCTGGCCGGACGTGCACGGACGACGCCCATGGACGCCGTTGCGACACTCGCAGATGCCGCCTGGGTGAATCTCGGAACCAGCGTCTGAGGGCTCGCGGGACCAGCGTCCGAGGGCGACGGAGTAGCGGTGCTGTATCCGAGGGCTACAGGGTGATGCCACTGGCGTGCAGTAGAGGAATATTCTAGTCTCGTCCGTAACCGCCGACGCTGCGTCGGCGACGACAACTGGGGGAACTTTCATGCCGTATGCCGAAGGACGCGTCTTCTTCGACGCAGACAGTCACATCATGGAGACGAGCAACTGGCTCACCCCATATGCCGATCCCGAGATCCGCGAACAGCTCAAACCGATGCATCTCGCAGACGCCGGTGAGTTCGGCGAGGAACTCATGAAGATGGCTGATGAGCGGAAAGCGTCGGGAGGAATGCTCGACGACGAGGCAGACAAGCTCATGGCGCGCAAGGGCTGGGTGGCGCTCGGAGCTTTCGACTCGACCGAGCGGAGTCATGCACTCGACCTGCTCGGGTTCGAGCGTCAACTGGTGTTCTCCACCTTCGCCACCCAGCAATTCATCAGCCGCGACGGCAGTGAGGAACTCCTCTACGGCGGAACCAGGGCTCACAATCGTGCAATGGCAGACTTCTGCTCCGATGACCCGCGGCTCATCGCGGTCGGGTTCGTTCCACTCGACAATCCCGATCTCGCCCTGCAGGCCGTCAACGAAGCGATCGAACTCGGATGTGGTGCCGTGATGGTCCCCTCCAGTCCGCCACGCACCCATTCGCCCACACACGTCGACCTTGATCCAGTGTGGGCACGGCTCGCGGAAACTTCGACTCCGCTGATACTTCACGTCGGGGGTGGAGGCCGTCTCATCAAGCCGTCCTTCATGGAAAATGGCCGCCCGAAGCCTGTCGACATGCTGGGTGGAGGCGAGAGCTTTCGGTCCAAGGACTTCATGGCAATTCACAATCCGCCGGAGTTGTTCCTGTCCGTCATGGCGCTCGACGGTGTCTTCGAACGGTTCCCCGACCTGCGGGTCGGGTGCATCGAACAAGGCGCCATGTGGGTCGTCCCGCTCCTTCGCCGCCTCGACATCGCCGTGGAGATGTTCCGGCGCACCGAACCGGTGCTCCAGGAGTTGCCGATGGCGCCCTCGGAGTACATCCGCCGGCAAGTCAGGTTCACGCCGTTCCCACATGAGGACATCGGATGGTTGATCGATGAGGTCGGACCCGAGTTGTTCCTCTTCAGCTCCGACTACCCGCATCCCGAGGGAACGCGCGATCCATTGGGCCGATTCGAGAAGTTCCTCACCAACACCGACGAAGCTGCGAAACAGCGCTTCTACAGCGGGAACTTCGCCGACTTGTTCGACATCGAAGTGACCGCGGCGGCGTGAGCCGCGCGGAGGAAAGGAACTACTCATGAGTACAACCCGACTTGTCGACGATGCGGTGAGCGAACTCCACGAACGCGCGAAGAGCGACGTCGACGAAGGTCGGCTGCCGTCATGCCAGCTCGCCATCGCGCTGGACGACGAGATCGTCGACGTCCGCACCTACGGTGACGTGCCAGCGGGCGAGGCCACCCGATACGTCATCTTCTCGGCGACGAAGGCGATCGTCGCCGCAACCGTTCTCCAGTTGTTGAGCGAGGGAACACTCCGGCTGACGGATCGCGTCGCGGACCACATCGACGCGTTTTCGACGAACGGCAAGGAACAGGTCACTGTCGAACAGCTGCTGACATACACCTCGGGATTTGCCAAGGCGCCCTTGGGTCCACCTGCATGGTGGAGCCATGACAGCCGCCTCGAGGCGATGTCGAAGTGGCGGCTCACTGGCGACCCTGGTGCTTACGACTACCACATCACTTCCGCCCACTGGGTGTTGGCGGAACTCATCGAAGCCGTCGATGGGCTCGACTACCGCGATGCGGTCCGCAAACGCCTCGCGGAGCCGCTCGGCTTGAAGGCATTGCGCCTCGGTGTCCCGGCGGACGAACAAGGCGACATCGCCCGGCCCGTGCTGGTCGGAGAGCCGGCAACGGCGGAGGAGTTCGCCGCGGTGGGTCTCGATGGCGTGGATCCGGGTGAGGCCACAGATGAGAATCTTGCCGCCTTCGCCCGCGACGACCTGATCGAACTGGGAGTTCCGGGCGGAGGTGCCGTCTCCGATGCGGCCGACCTCGCTCGCCTCTATCAGGCCTTGTTGAACAATCCGCGCCGGCTCTGGGACCCTGACGTGCTGGAAGACGCCACGAGCAACGTCCGGATCACCGACGTCGACATGATCCGCGGCGTGCCGGCGAACCGCACGGTCGCCTTCATGGTGGCCGGAACCGACGGGATGTCGGGCGGCAGGGGAATGGGCCACGGTGCTGGATCCCGTACCTTCGGACACGACGGCGTCGGCGGACAACTGGCGTTCGCTGATCCCGACACGGGGCTGTCCTTCGCGTATTTGACCAATGGCATGGAGCGAAATGTGCTGAGCCAGCAGCGCCGTGCCCGCGGGATCGCAAGCCGGGCCAACAAGTGTGCGACGCCCTACAGTTGAAGGACTGCCGGGCAGTTGATCGGCTGGAGGATCCGCTCGGACAATTCAGGGTGTGCTGAATCACCCACAGGAGAAGCTTCCGGTGATTGCGAAGGTGGATCGTGGAGACGACCTTGGAGATGACCCCTTGGAGATGACCCTTGGAGATGACATTGAGTGGAGCACGTTGACATGAGCATTGACCTTGGATCGCGTTTTCTGCGGT
>JAUXGW010000205.1 GCA_030621865.1 Actinomycetes bacterium | reverse complement strand
CTGGCCGGCCATGATGGTCGACTGGAGATCAGGGCACACCTCCCGACGTTCGATTCGATCATTGATGACGTAGCGCGGGTTCGTGCGATGTTGGGACTCAACGAAGACCATGAGTCCGCCGAGGATCACCTCATGGCCGACTCCCTCCTGGGTCCTGTCATTCGCCGCCAGCGCGGTTTGCGCGTGCTTGGCGGTTGGGACCGATTCGAGACTGCGGTACGGGTGGTGGTCGGCCAACAGATCTCGGTCTCCGCCGCTACCGCAGTGGCTTCGAGGATCGCTGCGCAGTGGGGAAGTCCCTTGCCAGGGGAAGTCCTGGGTCTTGACCGAATGTTTCCCGACCCGGATGTCCTCGCCGACTTGCCGGCGCAGGGTGTTGGCATGCCCGAAGCCCGGGTGGAAACCGTGAGGGGCATTTCAAGGGCCGTGATCGATGGGAGCCTCGACCTGTATGGCGCGGCCGATCCCTCAGAGGCTCGCGATCAGCTGCTCGGGATTCGAGGAGTGGGTCCCTGGACCGCTGACATGATCGAAATGCGCGCCCTGCGGAATCCCGACGTGTTCCCCGCTGGTGACCTGGGCATTCGCAAAGCCGTCTCGCAGTTGTTGGGGGAGGAATCGGTGCTGACCGAATCCGAAGTCTCCTCAATCGCCCAAAGGTGGCGTCCTAACCGGGCTCTGGCGGCACAGCACCTGTGGAAATCCCTCGGGTGAGGAATCGGCCGGCGTCCGGGTGCTCTCAGCCTGGTTCGTCCAGTCCGCTGCTTGTGGCTTCCAACTCATCGGCAAGCTCCACCGCTTCCGGGTGGGAACGCTTGAACAGGAGCAGGGTGAGCCCGCCCGCGATCAGCGGCAAGATCATCGTGGCGAGGCGCCAGATGACTATCGCGGCCACCAGCTGGGACTCGAAGGTCTTGCCGGTTTCCAGGATGAGCAATCCGAACAACGCCGCATCGAGTACGCCGAGGCCGTTGGCCGGCAGCGCGGTGAGCGGGTAGGTGATGAAGAACGCGCCCACAACCGCCAGTGCAGCGGCCGATGATTGCGGTACTCCGACGAACCGAACACAGAGAAGGAAGAGGATGCTCTCCGAGGTCAGCATCAGGATCAGCGAGGCGGATGCAATCTTCCAATGGCTCTTCAGGTCTTCAGACACCTGCGCACGGAACTTCTTCATGCGCTCCGCCCAATCCTGCGGGTCCGCCTTGTCTGGTTTGATCCTTCTGACCATTCGAGCGGTAGTCGACCCAACCCAGGCGGCGCCGCGGTCGGAGCGCACAATCAGCAATATGGCCGCAACCATGAGCACACCTGCCAGCCCGGACAACAACGCGACCAGTCCCAACCGGTCATCGAAACGGTTGATCGCCATCAGCACCACGATGCCGAATATGGGCGCGGCGAACCTCACGATGTAGAAGAGGACCATGTTCAGAGTGAGGCCGGCGGCCCCGCGAGCCGCTCCGATGTTCCAGGCACGGAACATCGAGAATCGAACCACAAGGTCAGCAGGAGGAGGCGCCACTGTGGCAACTGTGGCGGCGCCCAAGTCGCTCATCGCGGCCCGTCCGAATCCGAGCCCGGGCACGAAGAACGCCAAGGGTGCGGCGTTGAGGAACTGGCGCACCACGATGAGCAGGACGAGGATCGCGAACTGCCATGCGGCGATTCCCTTCAGGGATTCACCGACCTGTTTCCAGTCGACACTGTCGATGATGTACTTGCCGACCAGAACCACGATGACCAGGGCGGCCAAGCGGATCAGCCACTTGATCCAGACGGGCCTTGGCTTGTCGGCCTCGGTCCCATTTGTGTCAGTGGAACTGTCCCTGTCGGTTTCGGGGTTCCCCCTGTCGGTGGGGTCTGGCTCGGTCATGTTCCAGAGGGTTGGGGAGGCGACGATGTTCCGGACATGGCCACAGCGATCGGATCCTCGCCGGTCTTGCGTTTGACCGATGCCCTCCAGAGGAACTGAAGTGCGAACCCGACCGGGATCACGAGGAGCCAGGTGACGATCCGGTAGATGAACACGGCAGCGGCCATCGTGGATTCGAGAACCTCTTCCGAGAGGCCGCTTGCTTCTGTGTTGGCCAGTCTGGTGAACACGAAGATGTAGGCCAACGCGGCCACCCCGACTCCGCCTGGAGTGATCGGAATGACGGTTACCAGTTGCACCACCGCGTAACCGGTGAGCACGTCGACCCAACTGAGAACATCCGAAGATACGCCCACGGCTCTCAGTGCGATGACGAGGATCACGACGTTTGCAGCGATCACGGTCAGGTCTGCGGCCGACAGGAGCAACCAGCGACTACGCACCGTGTCAGAAGCGTTCTCCCGCACGGTCAGGACCCGGTCCGCCACACCTTCGAGTGGAGGCTTCTTGAACCAGCCAAGCACCGTGTTGATCATGTTGCCGACTATGTCTCCCACCTTTTGGGCGAAACTCTCCGATCGGATGACTCCGGCGAACACCACGATGGCACCAAGAAGTGCCACGGCCCCGATCACCGCGATGACCATCAGCCAGTCCGGAGCATCTCGCCCCTGGCTGAACTGGGCGGCGACCGCCACGATCGGCAGTCCCAGCTTGATGAACATGGTCCAGAATCCGCTGAACGCAGTGGATATTCCGAATTGCTCAGTGTTGAATCCCCAGTATCGATACATTCCGAACCGAACCGCGATGTCGAATGGAATCGGGATGAGGTTGGCCCAGCAGGTGGAGCTCAGCCACCCGAGTGTGCCCTTGAGCACTCCAAGGCCCGGGCGGGCTGCCGCCATCACCCAACCCTGTGCGAACCACAGGACTATTGCTCCGGCAAGGAGCTTCGCGATGTCGGTCGGTTCCAGGCTCTTGATCGCTTCCCAGACCACGTTGAAATCGATGATCTGCGGCAGGATTACGCCAAAAATGACGATCAGGAGGCCGCCGGTGACGAGCATCCGGCCGATTGTTTTGCCCGTGGAAGGCTTTTCGGCCTGAGCGGCTTGCATGGGTTCCTGTCGGTTGTCAGTTGCTGCTCGAAGCTAGTCGGGGGCGCCCACTTCTGCGATCATGGACCCGGCGATGTGTCGCTTTCGGGAACCGACAGGTGTGCTCAGGAGCCTTCCGCCACCGGATTACGCGGCGGAAGCCCGGCACTGGCGTAGACGGCATCCAGAACCTTGGCGTTGGCGATTGCATCTGCAGGACCCGTCAGCGGTTGTTCGTGGTTCCTGACCGCATCCACGAAGGCAACGAGTTGATGGTGATACGTGGATGGTCCCTCGATCTGCGTTTCTGTGGTCTGAGCGTCGGTGATGACGCGGACCGTGTTGCCGATGTGCGGGGCAATCAGGTTGTCCACTTCGATTCGGCCCTCGGAACCTTGTATCTCGAGACTTGCCTCGAATGGTGCCTCGACATGCATGGAGCAAGTGATGGTTGCAGTGATGTCGCCGAAGCGAAGGTCTGCCGTCATCGTTTCGTCGATGGCAGCGCCCCCGGCGTCGTCCGCCGCAACCGTCGACATGGCTGACACAACCTCCGGTTCTGACCCCGCCACTGTTCGCACCCAGTGAATTGGATAACAACCGAGATCCATCGTTGCGCCGCCGCCCAGCGTGTACTGCCTTCGAATGTCGGACTTGTCGATGATTGGCGCGGTGAAAACGCCGTTCAGTGAGCGCAGGGTGCCGATCTCGCCTGATCCGATGATTTCCAGAACCGTGGCCATCAACGGGTGATAGCGATAGTGAAAGGCCTCCATGAGAATCATGCCGGTCTCGTCTGCCACGGCGGCCATTTCTTCGACTTCGCCAGAATCCAGGGCCATCGGCTTCTCGCAGAGGACGTGTTTGCCCTCGCGCATTGACCGGATGGCCCACTTTTTGTGCAGGGAGATGGGAAGTGGGTTGTACACAGCATCAACGTCCGAGGCGATTGCCTCGGCATAGTCCGACACCACATTCGCGATTCCGTGCTCGGCTGCGAACGTCCGCGCCCTGTCAGGGTCGCGGGCGGCCATCACTGAGACCTCTATCCCTTCGGTGTCCGCCACGGGAGCTATCAGTGCGCTCGGCGTGATTCCAGCCGCTCCCAAGGTTGCGATTCGCAATGGTTCGGCCCGGGGATCCTGGGTGGCCACGTTGTCTCCTCGACGGTTCGATCCGATGTTGCTTGCTGGGGGTGGCGGTGCCCGCAGGGGTGAGGGGTGTTTGCAGGGGGTGAGGGGTGCTTGAAGAGTGCTCATTGAGGGGTACGTTCCGATGGACTCACCCGTTCTGCTGCGA
>JAUXGW010000401.1 GCA_030621865.1 Actinomycetes bacterium | reverse complement strand
GACCTTGTCTACGGCCGACTCGGTTCAGTATTCGCGGACCGTCACGGAGGGCAGTCGGAAAGGGACACAATACGCGAGCTCGGGGAGCGAATGGACAACGATTCGGTGTCGGTGATCTTCCCCGAAGGCCGGCTGTTCCGCAGCGATCGACTGGTGAAGGATCTGGCCCGGTTGGAAGACTCGGATCCGGTACGGGCCGCGAAACTGACCGACCTTCGAAACGTTCTCCCGCCGCAGCCCGGAGGTTTCCTCGCTCTGTTGGGAGGCGCTCCCGAAGCCGACGTTGTGGTACTCGGTCATGTCGGCTTCGAAGGGTTGCCCTCTTTGCCTGAACTGGCCAGGAGCGCACCGGTTGATCACCCGATCCGTGTGCGCCTGTGGCGGTTCGACCGGGCAACCATCCCGCCGGATTCCTCCCACCAGGTGGAATGGCTGGATCAGCGTTGGCTGGAGCTCGATGACTGGGTCGCAACTCAACTCGATCCAGCGGATGACATCAATCCAGCAGATGACAAGAGCACATCGCGAGAGGACCCGGATCCCGCGGGGAACCGCCGGACCGGCAAACGGATCACCGCGTAGGTAACGCGCACCTACTGTGCGAAACCGGCATACACACCGGATTCTTGCACCGGCGACGGCTGATCTGGCGCAAGCAGGATCAGGTGATGGCGAGCATGCGGTCCAGGGCCAGTTTTGCCTCGGCCGCAACGACGGGATCGACCGTGATCCTGTTGATCACACGGCCGTCGACCAGATTTTCGAGTGTCCACGCCAGATGTGGAGCGTCGATGCGGAACATCGTGGAGCAGGGACAGACAAGAGGATCGAGCGACAGGACGGTTTTGTCAGGTGTCTCCTCGTTCAGCCGGTTCACCAGATGGATCTCCGTGCCGACCCCGATGACCGATCCGGGGGGAGCGGCCTCAACTGCACGGATGATGAAGTCGGTGGAGCCGACCTGATCGGCCATGCTGCAGACCTCGTGGCTGCACTCGGGATGCATGACCACGATTCCGTCTGGATATTGCGCCCGGAATTCTTCGATGTGTGAAGGCTGGAAGCGCTGGTGAACCGAGCAATGGCCCTTCCACAACAGCAACCGTGAGGACTTGATCTCGGATTCGCTCAGTCCGCCCTGATCAGCGCGGGGATTCCAGACGGACATGTCGGACTCGGAATAACCCATTGCCACGCCTGTGTTTCTGCCCAGGTGTTGGTCGGGGAAGAAGAGCACTTGTTTCGCCTGGGGGCCGTCCGGATCATTGAAGGCCCACTCGAGTACTGCACGGGCATTGGTGGACGTGCAAACGGCACCGCCATGGCGCCCGACGAACGCTTTGAGGTTCGCCGCCGAATTCATGTAGGTGATCGGCAGCACACCCTCGATGTCGGTGATCTCCTCCAAGGTCGCCCAGGCTTCTTCGACCTCGTCGATGTCGGCCATGTCGGCCATGGAACAGCCCGCGTTGAGGTCGGGAAGAACGACACTCTGATGGTCTCCGGTCAGAATGTCGGCTGACTCGGCCATGAAGTGGACACCACAGAACACGATGAACTCCGCCTCGGACCGTTCCTTGGCGAGTACCGACAGGCGGAAGCTGTCTCCGCGGGCATCGGCCCAGCGCATGATCTCGTCCCGCTG
>JAUXGW010000165.1 GCA_030621865.1 Actinomycetes bacterium | reverse complement strand
TGATCGCCTGGGGGATCGACACGCTGACATCATCCGATCAGGTGGCCCGCAACACGAATGTGGCCGGGACACCCGTGGGCGGCATGACCGAAGGCGAGTTGAACGCCACCCTTTCCGATCTCGATGAGGAACTCCCGGACACTCCTGTTGTCATCGAGACCGAGGACATCACCGTGGAAAGCACAGCGGGTGATCTCGGGATCACGATCGACGATGCCAGCACGTCAGAAGCGGTGATGAACATCGTGGACGACGAATCTCTGATAGCCAGACCATTCATCTGGGCAGGTTCCTTCTTCTCACCTCGTGAAGCTGATGTTGCAGTGAGCGTCGATGAAGATCAGCTCGAGGAGAAAGTCACCGAACTCGAAGGTGAGGACCGCGTGGCTCCGGTGGAGCCGGAAATGATCGAACAAGACGATCACATGGCAGTCAAGCCGGGCGAGGACGGCGTGGAACTCACAGCCGTGTCTGTAGTGGATTCACTGCCCACTGCATTGGGAGACATATCCGAAGAGATCGTGGTGATCACCAAACGAACGGTCGTTCCGCCACTGTTCGGCGACGAGTTCGTGCAGGGTCTGGCTGATCAGGCCAACACGATTCTGGACTCGACCGTGACAGTCACGGCCGGCGAGGATGAGTTTGATCTGGACGGGTCGGAACTGTTTGGCCAACTGACCCTTGCCGAACGAAATGGCTATCCGGGTATCACCATCGAGCCGGCAGCAATCGCTGTCCAGCTCGAGGAACAGCTTCCGGGTTCCGCCAGCAACCCGACCGACGTGAGCTTCGACATTCAGGGCGGTGTGCCCGTCCCGGTGGCCGGCCATGACGCGGCCGTCTGTTGTGGGGAAGGCTCCGCCGACCTCATCGTGGATGCTTTCATTGCCGGCGATTCCGAAGTGGAAGTGCCCACCCAGACCATCACGGCCCAGGAAGGCCTGCAGTGGGCCCAGGGACTCGGAGTGAATCAGATGGTCGCGGAGTTCACCACGAACCATGCGTGCTGCCAATCCAGAGTCACCAACATCCATCGCATCTCGGATGCGACCCGTGGTGCCCTCATCGCACCCGGCGGGACCTGGTCGGTCAACGACCATGTGGGTCGACGCACCGTTGAGAAGGGTTACGAGGAGGGTGGCGTCATCCATGACGGAGAGTTCAAGACCGACGTAGGGGGCGGTGTGAGCCAATACGCCACCACACTCTTCAACGCTGCGTTCTTCGGTGGCTACGACATCCCCGCCTACAAGATGCACTCCAAGTACATCTCCCGGTATCCCTACGGGCGAGAGGCAACACTCGACTTCCCGGGGGTGGACCTGAAAATCCACAACGACAGTCCCTACGGTGTTGTCGTCTGGCCCACCTACACGGACACGTCGGTCACGGTTCAGTTGTGGTCGACGCCGTACGGTAGCGGCGACCAGACCGCCCAGAACCAGGGTTCGGGCTGTGGCTCGGTTCGCACCACCAGAACCACAAACTTTCCCGACAAGGAACCACAAACGGACACGTTCCGAGCCAACTACGACTGTGACTGACCGGTGTCCTGCCGGCTCTGAGCCAACTACCCTCGGATAGCCGGAACATCTGATCAGGAGGCTGAAGTGGACTTCGAGTCAAGGATGAATGATGCGGACGCACTCATGTGGTCCATCGAGAAGGATCCTCTGCTGAGATCCACGATCACCTCATTGGTGGTGATCGATGGCGAAGCCTCCGAGCAGGAACTCCGGGAGGGATTCGAGCGGGCCAGCCGGGCCGTGCCGAGGCTCCGCCAGAGAGTTCGCTCCAACCCGCTCTCGCTGGCCCCACCTCGCTGGGAGATCGATCCCAACTTCGACCTGCACTATCACCTTCGATTCATGGTGGCGCACGGTGACAGCGGGGTCGAAGAGATCGTGCGCCTCAGCGAAACGGTCGCAATGGGCGCATTCGACCGTGCCCGGCCACTCTGGGAAGCCTCGATCATCTATTTCGGCGAAGGCCAGATGGCTCTGATCCTGAAGATCCATCACGCGATCACCGACGGTGTGGGCGCAGTGAAGCTCATGCTGGAGATCTTCGACCTCTCACCGGAACCAACCGAGCGCGAAATGCCGGAAGAACCGCAGGTCCGGGTGCTCAACCAATTCGAACGATTCACAGATGCCTGGCGCCACGAGGCCGATCGCCAGATGGAATGGGCAAAAGAGAACCTCGAAACGGCAGGTTCAGCCGCAACGGCCGTGGTTCGCGATCCCGTCACCAGCACCAGGGAACTCGGTCGACTGGGAGGCTCCGTGGTTCGAATGTTGCGGCCGGCCGGCGATCCGAAGAGCAGGCTCATGCGCGGTCGTTCATTGTCGGTGAAGCTCCATCTCATCACCCAGTCGCTCGAGGAAATCAAGGCGGCCGGGCACGCGGCCGGCGGAACCATCAACGATGCGTTCGTCACCGGCATAATCCTGGGGATCCGCAAGTACCACACCGCAATGGGATCAACCTTGACCAGCCTGCGCATGGGCATGCCCATCAACGTGCGAACCGAAGAAACCCAGGAAATCTCCGGCAATGAGTTCATCCCTGCCCGGTTCGAGATCGACGCGTCGACCGACGATCCAATCGTGGCGCTGGAACGCACTCGGGTGAGACTGGCCGAGATCGTGGATGAGCCTGCCAACAGCTTGGTGAAGCCGCTCTCCGGCGTGCTCAACAAGTTGCCGAGCACGTTCACCACCGGAATGTTCGGCTCCATGATGAAGGGACTGGACTTCCAGGCGAGCAACGTCCCGGGATCACCAATTCCGCTCTATCTGGACGGCAAGAAGGTCTCCGCGACCGCAGCGTTCGGCCCGCTGGGTGGAGCGGCTGCCAACACAACGTTGCTCAGCTACCTCGACACGCTCTACGTCGGCGTCAACGTGGATCCGAGGGCAGTCACCGAACCGGAGTTGTTCACCGAGTGCCTGCGCGAAGGGTTTGCCGACCTCATTGAAGCCACAAGTTAGGGATCACCGTTGAGAACCGTGGACGTTGCCGTGGTGGGAGCGGGTCCCGCCGGCGCCGCTGCCGCAACCGAGTTGGCTCGGGATGGTCGCGAGGTTCTGCTGATCGACAAGGCCACATTCCCCCGGGACAAGATCTGCGGTGACGGCCTCACGGCTCTGGCGCTGCGTCAACTGGAAGAACTCGGCCTCGTTCCTGACGCGGTCGAGTCCTGGCAGTGGACCGACAAGTGCTGGGTTCGGTCTCCGAGTGGCCGGATTGCGGAGTTCCCGCTACCCACCGAACAGGGTCATCATGCGGCGGTCGCTTCGCGGAGGGATCTCGATGCGGCGCTCGTGGACCTTGCCGTTGCCACCGGTGCAGAACTGGCCGCGGGTTGCCGGGTGGGCGCCGCCGACGAGTCCTCCGATTCGGTCACTCTGGACGTGGAAGAGCTGGGAAGAGTCAACGCAAAATGGGTCATCGCCGCAGACGGGATGTGGTCTCCGATGCGCAAACACCTCGGGGTGGCCCCGGAGGGTTATCGGGGCGAATGGCATGCGTTTCGCCAATACGCATCAGGCGTAACGGGGCCGGCCGCCGAGGACATGTTCGTGTTCTTCGAGGCCGACCTGCTCCCTGGCTACTTCTGGAGTTTCCCGCTGCGGAACGGCCGGGCAAATGTTGGCTTCGGCATCGCGCGCGGCGGAAAGGTTGCTGTGCCCGCGATGAAAGCCCTGTGGGCCGATCTGCTGGAACGTGATCACATCCGCTCCGCCATCGGCTCCGATGCGGAGTTGGAGGGTACCCATCGCGCGTGGCCGATTCCGGCCCGTGTCGACGATGCACTGGCGGCCACCGACCGGGTGATGTTCGCCGGAGACGCTGTGGGTGCATGCGACGTCATGACCGGTGAAGGCATCGGCCAGGCACTTCTCACCGGGCGGCTGGCAGCGCAGGCCATCGTCGACAACAACGGTTCAGCCGACACAACCAGCGATTACACGTCACGAATGCGATCCGAACTGGTGGCCGACCACAAGATGTCCTCGATTCTGGTCAGGGCCCTGAAGCACCGCAAAGGAGCGCGGGCTGCAGTACGGGTGGCCGCGGCAACGCCCTGGACCAGGCGGAACTTCGGTCGCTGGCTCTTCGAGGACTATCCCCGCGCGGTTCTTGCAACCCCGAGGCGTTGGGGCCGGGAGATGTTCACACCACCGGGCACTTACCAAGATGGTTGAGCCGTATCATGTCGGCCATGCAAACTCGATTGACTGAATTGCTCGGTGTGGAATACCCGGTGATGCTCGCCGGGATGGGCGGCGTGTCCTATCACCGACTCGTCGCTGCCGTGTCCCAAGCGGGGGGTTTCGGTTGTCTCGGCGCATCAACAATGGGCGACGACGAGATGCTTCACGAGATGGAAGCGGTGCGGAACCTCACGGACAAACCGTTCGGTGTGGACCTGCTCACCGCGACGGTCGAGGACATGCCCGCCAAGGTGCAGCAGGTCATCGACGGGGGCGCGTCAGTTTTCGTTGCCGGTCTCGGTGTGCCCCGTGAAGTCGTGGATCAGTGCCACGAACAGGACGTGCTGGTGGTGAACATGTGCGGCAAGGTTCACCATGCGGTTGACGCAGTTGATGCCGGCTGTGACCTGGTCGTTGCCCAGGGAACCGAGGCCGGCGGGCACACCGGGAAGATCGCCACGATGGCTCTGGTCCCTCAGATCGTTGACGCCGTTGGCGACAGCGTGCCCGTCGTTGCCGCCGGCGGCATCTTCGACGGTCGCGGTCTGGCCGCTTCCCTGGTGCTGGGAGCTGTCGGTGTGTGGGTCGGGACCCGGTTCATTGCTACCCCGGAGGCCCGAACCGTGACTGGATTCAAGGAGCGAATCCTGGACTCGGCCGAAGACGGAACAGTCGTGAGCCGGGCATACACCGGCAAGACCTGCCGGGTGCTGCCGACTGAATACACAGAGGAGTTCGAGCGGGCCGGGGCCGCCCCACTCCTTCCCTTCCCCGGTCAGTTGATCAAGGCATTCAACGATGGAGTGAATCACCTCGGGGGCGACGAGAACACCCCCGACGTTGATCCCGACAAGGAATTCATGCCTGCCGGACAGGTCATCGGGGCAATCGACTCGCTGGAGCCCGCCGGTGATCTGGTGTCGAAGATGGTGAGGGATGCCGAAGCGCTCATGGGCGCGTAGCTGGGCGAAATCACCCGGGAGGGAATCTCGAATGCGGCAATCCCCTCATCTCTGCTAGTTTGCGTACAGCTGTGAAAAGGCCCAAGCGGAGGGCCACGAACCAACGGGGGCAACAATGGCGGGAGACCGTTCAAGCCAGCAGGGAAACACTTCGGGCAAGCGCATGTTTGGCCGCGGAGTGATAGTGCTCTTCGCAGTGGCAGCAATCATGTCTGTCTTTGCATTGCCCACGAACGCGCAGGAAGGGGAGCCGGAACCGAACTTCGCGTTCTCGGGAATGAATCCTGTGGCCGGTTCACCGCTCGCCATCTCCGAAGTCGTCACAGCCAACCGCTTCACCTTCTGCAAGAACGCAAACGGCCTCGGATCCGAGACCTACCTGGAGGCAACAGCGCCCTCCGGTCTGTACATCGAACACGCAACCGTGTCACCGATGGTCGTTCCGGTTCACCTCGGAGTGAT
>JAUXGW010000076.1 GCA_030621865.1 Actinomycetes bacterium | reverse complement strand
GATCCGGAGCCGCGAACAAGCCAAAGTTCCCGATATGAGCATCGCCACAGACCTGGACCTTGATCCCAGTTACCGGAGTCCGCGCAAGATCGGACGCCATCACAGCTGCCGCGCCCCGGTACAGCGTGAACGGATCTTGGAGCATGCGCTCCCAACGCAGCGGAATCAGTTCCCGAAGTCGCTCTCGGTCCTGCAGCCGGAGAACCTCCAGGGGATCAGCACGGTGCGCCGCCAGGGCCAGATCAGCCCAGCTATCGAAGGGCACCCGAGCCCGTGCGGCACGGCCCCGTTCTGTTCTCTCTGATCGCGAAGGCGTAGGACCGAAAGGGTTCACCGCAAAGTCCGCCGCTGCGTTTCCAGGAGTCATAGGGTGATCATCCCCAGCCGACGAGGCGAGCTGAGCGTTTGGAGGCTCTTAAGGGCTGCTTGGGTGGCTTCGTATTCGTCGTCGGATATGAGGTCTTTGGCTCTCAGTTCTTCCAAGTGCTTGAACTGCCCTATTGGGTCCTTCCCGCGCGATTCGAGATCCGACAATGACGTGATTTCATTTTCACCAGAGGGGCTGTCCGCGTCCTCGGACTCCGGCGTCTTGCGATTGCTGGGTCGGTTCGGCTGGGCAGGTGTCTCCCTCGAGACGTGTACCGGAGGCGCCCTAGAGTGGTGGTGTGCTCAACCGCAAGTCGCCCGATAGTGCTGTGGAGGGCGCTCTGGTTCGTCCTCGCCTTCTTGAACGTCTCGACGCGGGGATGAGTGGGCAGGTGGTGCTTGTCGTGGCCCCGGCCGGGTTTGGCAAGTCGGTCGCACTGTCCCAGTGGGCCGACGGTTTGGATCTTCCGGTGGCGTGGGTTGCTCTTGGTGATCGCGACAACGACCCGGGCCACCTGCTGCTGTCACTCTTGAAGGCGTTGGAGGGGAGTCACGACGGGCGATTCGAGCAGCTGCGGAGGCAGGTCGGTTTCGTGACTCCCAGATCGGCGCCGAAGTTGGCTGAGCAGTTGGCTACCGAATTGGGCCAGGCGAAGCAGTGCGTGTTGGTCCTCGATGATGTCCATCTGATTGATGACCCGAACGCCATTGACGTATTGCGTCAGCTGACCGAGGCACTCCCTGAGAACGTCCACTTGTATCTCGCCGCGCGCCACGATCCACCGATACCTTTCGGCCGACGCCGCCTCTCGGGGGGTTTGACCGAGATCCGGCAGGCAGAGCTCGCCTTCACCCTGATGGAGACCGGGCAGCTCCTCGCACGGCACCGAATCAAGATAGACGATGCCGATCTCAACGTCCTGCACATGCGCACCGAGGGGTGGGGTGCGGCCATAAGGCTGGCTTTGCTCTCGATGCGACAGACCGGAGAACCGGCCCGGGTTGTTCGGAACCTGGTCGGCACTGACCGTGTCATCAGTGAGTACTTGGTGGAAGAAGTGTTGACGGACATGTCGACCGCGAAACAGCAGTTCCTGACCAGGACCTCCATCCTGGAAGAGGTCAACCCGGACATTGCTGAAGCTCTCACGGGAAGGAGCGACGCGAACCTCGTATTGGAGGAGCTTGCCGCCGCCGGAGACTTCACCGAGCGCAGCCAGACACCTGGTTGGTACCGCTACCATCACCTGCTGCGTGACCTCCTGCGCGCCCAACTCCATGAAGCCGACCCGGCAGCCGTGGCGGACCTGCATGGTCGGGCCGCGCGCTGGTACCGCCGCCACGATTACCCTGTGCCGGCTGTCAACCACGCGATTGCTGGAGGCGATGTTGATGAGGCAACTGCCTTTCTCACTGAGTCGGCGACTGGACTAGTCGCCAGCGGGCAAGCATTGACTGTCGCGGACCTGTCCGGGAAGTTGCTCGACCTCGTTTCGAAGCCCGAACCGCTGTTGCTCATGACACGGCTGTGGGCCCTTTACAACATCTTTTCTGAGCCGACCGAGATCGACCGGTTGATGGATGAGCTGGAATCCCTGCTTGAACAGCAGAAGCCCGAAACAATCGCCCGGGAAAGGGTGCACGGTGGCGATCCGCGTTCCTTCGCCGATCGAAGCGCGTTGCCGTGGCTGCGGGCTCTCAAGGCCCGCACTCACGGTGATCTGGCCGCGTTGGTCCGGCTTAACACCTCAGAGAACGTGCCCTCACCTTCCGGCCGGGTCGAGATGTGGCTCGCTGAAGGGCTGTTGTGGCTCGAACAGTACGAGGAGGCCGAGGTGCTGCTGGACACTTACCAGGCCCACGCTGAGAGTGAGCAGTACATCCCCAGCATGGTCCACCATCTGGGCCTGCGCGCGTTCGCGCTGGTAGGGCGCGGCAAACTGGCTGAGGCCGAAGCCACGATCGACCAGAGTACGGAACTGATCGTCAAGCATGGAATCGCTCACCTGTTCCACACCAGCTACGCCCAGTTGGCCCACGGGTGGCTGCGGTGGGAACGGGGCGATCTCAGCGCCGCGGAGGCGAGTCTCGTTGCCTCCCAGGAATTCGTCGAACAGTGGGGGGACATACCCGTCTCCACACAACACGCCATGCTCCGTAGTCGGACCCGATGGTCATTGGGCGACCGTGCAGGTGCTCGCGACCTGTTGGACCAAGCTACGGTCACGACCACCGGAAGATTGGTTACAGGCCACTTCGCTGACCGGCTTCGGATGGCACGCTCCCACTTGGAGATCCTCGAAGACGAACCGCTGGCGGCCGAGCGGTGGCTGCCGACCTGGCGAGCGCGTCTGGCTGAAGGGCCGACGACCACGCGCGAGTTCCTGCTACTGGCACGCCTTGCCGTGGCGGTGCACGAACCCAACGTCGAGTTTGTTGCCAACAAGCCAGCCGAGCCGCTGACTCCTTTCCAGTCCATTGAACTCAAGAAACTTGAGGCAGCGCGGGCCCTGGCGAATCACGACCTCGACCGAGCGACCGTCGAGTTGGTCGAGGCCATGTCGACAGCGCGTACCGTGGGCGCCACGCAGCGGCTTCTCGATGAGCAGAGGACCCTGCGCGCGGTGTACGACAAGGCCGCAGAAGTCTCAGGTTTCAAAGTAGCCACGAACGAAGGTGCTACCGGTGACAACCCATTCGAAACGGGAAGTGCCCGATCCCTCCTGGTAGAGGAAATCAGCGAACGAGAAATGGAAGTGCTTGCACTGCTCAGCACGCACCTCACATACGCAGAAATCGCGGAGGACTTGTGCATTTCGCTGAACACAGTCAAGAGTCATTCGAAGGCGATCTTCCGCAAGCTTGCCGTGTCCCGACGTAGTGACGCTGTCAGCCGCGCGCGGCAGCTCGGCTTATTGAGCTGACCCAAGTGGGCTCCTCGCGGGCCGCTGATCCGAGCACAATCACACCTTTCGGGTGATTCGTCGGGGCTTGTGTTTCGCCAGAATCCACTTACGGCTGCCAGGTGGGGCACACATCGACCACTCCTGACGGCCCGGACTGTGGAGGACCTACATGAAACCGGCAGACAGCATCACGAGGCCCGACCCGGGAACCTCAAGGCCCGAGAACACCGGTCCTGCCAGCCAACACGATTCCGCCAAGACGAGTTGGGTGCCGCTGGCTGTGGTCTGCGCGACCCTGTTCATCGTGGCGATCGACTCGACCATGATGGGTGTGGCGATCGGCGCGATCGTGGTTGACCTCAACACTACCGTCGGCGCGGTGCAAGCCGGTATCGCCGTCTACTCCTTGGTGATGGCGGCGTTCATGACAGCCGGCGGCAAACTCGGGACCATCCACGGCACCAAGTTGGTATTTTCAATCGCCCTGGTCGTCTACACCGTCGGCACGCTCATGGCCGCACTGGCCCCCAACATCGGCATCCTCGTCTTGGGTTGGTCCGTAGTCGAGGGGCTCGCAGCGGCGGCCTTGGTGCCGATCGCAATGGCGTTGATCGTAATGAACTACAAGGGCAAGCAGCGAGCAGTAGCTTTCGGGTTCATCGGCGGGGTCACGGCAACCGCGGCTGCGGTCGGACCGATCGTGGGTGGAATCTTGACCACCGAGTTTTCCTGGCGCTGGGGATTCGCCCTTGAGGCCATCATTGCGATCGGCGTGCTCCTGTCTATGGGCAAGCTCAGAAGCGCCCCGCCCAACCGAAGCGAGCGACTGGACTTGTTTGGGGTGGTGCTAGCGGCCCTCGGTTTCGGTTTGATCGTTCTTGGCGCCCTATTGGCTGGCCCGTACGGCTGGTGGAACGCTCGCCGCCCCTTCGAGATATTCGGAACCGAGTTCAACCCGTTTGGCATGTCACCGGCCCCACTGATCATCTTGGTCGGCGTGGTGTTCGTGATCGGTCTGATCCACTGGCTGCGCGGACGCGAGGGTCGGGGTCAAGCACCACTATTTCGGGTGGGCCTGTTGAAGCATCGCAACTTCACCTTCGGCTTCTCAACGATGGCACTGATGACCGCGATCTTGGCTGGAGCGCTGTTCTTCATCCCGCTGTTCATGCTCTCGGGCCTGGGCCTGAATCCGTTGCAGGCCGGCGTCGCGTTGCTGCCGCTGTCGTTGAGCTTGCTCCTGATCTCGTTGACCACCCCCGGGCTCGGCCAGAAAATCCCACCCAAGTACCTGGTGCAAGCCGGAATTGTGCTGGTCGGTGCTGGGGTGTTTCTGTATCGGGAGGTGGTGGCTCTGGACAACGGGATCGGCGAGATGGCCCTACCGTTCATCCTGATCGGCGCCGGGATGGGGCTCTTCCTGGCACAGATCAACAACATCACGCTGTCAGCAATCCCGGAGCAGGAGAGCAGCGAGGGCGCCGGGTTGACCAATACAGTCAACGAACTCGGCCGATCGCTCGGCGTAGCGGTCATCGGTTCAGCGTTCACGGCGGCGGTGTTCTTCGGGATCGTCAATACAAGTGCTCAAATCCAGGCCGTCGAACTCAACGAGGAACAGACCCAACAACTCGCCGTTGAACTCGAGGATGCCAACGCCCGCTTCAGCGACCCAGCAGCGTTCCAGGAGAACGTCCTGGATCAAGCGCCGAAGGTGATAGCCGACCAGTTCCACGACATCCAGGATGAGTCACTGCTCGGCGCCGTTCACAGCACCCTCGGGATGGTATTCCTATTGCTCGTGCTGTTGCTGCTCGTCAGCACGTTCCTGGAACGCAACAAACCACCTTTGGTGCAGCGACTCGCGCCCGCTCACTCACGGGACCCGGAAAAGCCGGTTCCCATGTGACTCGTATGCAGTCGCGGAGGTGCGTGGAACAGCCCGAATGGGAGGACGATGATGACGAAGACCTACGAGGTGACCGTGAGAGGGCGACTTAGCGAGGCCGTAATCCGGTCTCTGGGAGCCAGCCCCAAACCCGACTCCGACACCTCGGTACTCGTCGATGTCGAGGATCGATCGGCCCTGCATGGCTTCATCCACCAACTGGAAAACCTTGGCTTGGAACTCGTCTCACTCACCCCAACCACCGAGCCACAGGACTCACCAGAGAGACACTAGTGCGACCGCGTGTGAGTCCTTGTGACTTGCGCGGCTTGTAGGGGGCAGCTGTCGAGGTCCATCGGAATGGTTTGGCTCGGCGGTTGTAGTCGTTGATGAACGCGATGATCCGGTCGACGAGGTCGTCGACGGTGTCGTGTTCGCCGTAGCGGTACCGCCACCTGGATGTAATGCATGTCGACCTTCTCGCCGATCGCGCGGTTCGATTCGCCGTCGGCGGCCAACAACACGATCCGGGTCCGTTGGCGATCTCGGGCCGGCACCGTCCGTGACCGCATTCGAGCCTCGAACACTTGACGGTCGAGCCTCGAACACTTCACGGTCACCATCGGCCAGGTCGCCGGCCGGGGATGGCTCCTCCCTGCCCGCTCGGAACCCATGCGACGCATGCCCGGCGGATTGTCGTGGCTGGAATCACCCGAATGGGGTGATGACTTGCCAGACCGGCGGGCACACGATGGTCCGGAAGCAATCAACACAACAGACACATAGGAGAAGAGACTCATGGGCAATGCCATTGGTGACAAGCCGTACGACTTCGCGGTGACGGTGTACGAAGGTACCGATACTGCGGATCGTGCGTTCGACGAGCTGAAGAACCTCGACAAGGAGGGCAAGTTGAAGATCGTGGATGCGGCGGTTCTGACGCGCAACAACAAGGGCAAGATCCGTTTGAAGAACAAGGGCTACATCACGACCGGTAAGGGCGGCCTGATCGGTCTCGGTGTGGGCATCCTCTTGGGTGGGCCCATCGCGGGTGCCGTGATCGGTGGCCTCGCGGGGTTTGCCCGCGGGAACGATCGGCGCAACTTGCGCGGGTTGGTCAATGATCGACTCGATATTCACCACTCGGCGCTTGCGGTGGTGGCGGAGAACGTGAACTGGGCCGACGTGCAGGGCGCGATGGATCGTTTCAACGGTGAGACCGTCCATACTGAGCTTCAGGGCAGCAACCTCTCCGATCTCGAGGATCTGCTCGAGGACGACGACGTGACCTCCGCCGTCAGCGAAGAGATCGAGGTGGCCTGAGTCCACAACCCCCGGATAGTCGGTCGGCGGCGGTTCCTCGGTGATCTGACCGTGGCGCCGTCGCCGATCATCGGGCATGTGGCCTCGGCGAAACCTGGGACCGCCTCCGCGAGTGACGAGCAGCCCCGCTCGAGGCCCATGACCTCCGGCTCACCGTGAGGAGAGCAGGAACGCAGACAAGGAGATGAGAATGCGATCGAGGATCCTGATCGGAGTGGCGGTCATCGCGATGGTCACGGTCGGTTGCAGCGACTCCGACGAGGAAGTCGCCACGTGTGAAGCACTCCAGGACCTCGCCGTCTCGGTCGATGATCTATTGACGCTCGACGTCATTGCCACGGGCACCGACGGGCTCGAGTCGACCGTCGCTGATTTGGACGATGCGTGGACAGAGGCCGAAGCCGTGGCAGGCGACCAGTTTGGCCCGCCAGTCGAAGCGCTGTACGAAACTGTGGGGAACGCGATCTCAGCCGTTGAGTCGTTCTCCGACTCAGCGTCGCTGGAGGCGGGGGTTACCGAGGTGTCGGCGGCATTCGATGATGTGGGAACGGCTTGGGCCTCGCTCGAGGAAAGCGCGTCCGCGGAGCTCGACGACTGCGATCTCTCGGCAAGCGGTTCGCAAGAACAATGACCGAGCTCAAGTCGACCGAACCCGCGTCGCTTGAGCCGGTCGACACCGAGGTCGTCGGGTCGCCTGACGCCCGTCGCTCATCGAGCGATGAGCAACCGTCGATGTCGTGGGGTGACCGGTTCCGGTGGGTTTTCTGGCGGCACCTCACGTTCGGTGGCCTCATCGGCGCGCTGGTGTTGTTCTGTGTGTCTGCCACGCCGTCGCTGTTGCCGCGGGCAGCGATGCTGCAAGGCGTGGTCGGCGGCGTCGCGGTTGTCATCGGCTATGGGCTCGGGAGCGGCGCATCGTCGTTGCTGCGCAAGGTCGCCCGCGAGGAGCCGAGCGCCCACACGAAGCGGGTCGCCTGGTGTGTGCTGTTGGGGTCCTCGATCGTGTTGGTGCCACTGTTCTTGTGGCTCGGGCGGCGGTGGCAGCAGGCGGTCCGCGAGCTGATGGAGATGGACAGCCAGGCCGAATGGAAGGTTCCGATCATCCTCGGCATCGCGGTGGCCGTTGCGTATCTGATATTGGTGATCTCGAGGCTGGTGCGTGCGCTTGGCCGGGGCCTCGTCTACGTCATCGACCGTTTCGCGCCGCGAGTGGTGTCGGTGGGCGTGGGCGCGGGCCTGACCGTGGTGATAGCGGTCGGGCTGTTGCAGGGCTTCTTGTTCGACCCGTTGCTCTCGGCGCTCAACGAGACCTTCTCGTTGGTGAACGACGGCACCACCGACGGGGTTGCACGACCCTCCAACCCCGAGCGGTCCGGCAGCCCTGACTCGCTCATTGGCTGGGACACACTCGGCGTGAAGGGCCGTGACTTCATCGGGAGCGGGCCAACGAGGGCCGACATCGAGGCGTTCACCGGCCGCGAGGCGATGGAGCCTATCCGCGTCTACGGCGGGCTCCAGTCGGCGGACTCGACTGGCGAGCGCGTCGAGCTCGCGATGGGTGAACTCGACCGCACCGCGGCGTGGGACCGGGCCGTGCTGGTGGTGTTCACCACTACGGGCACCGGATGGGTCGACAAGCGGGCAGCTGACCCGCTCGAATACATGCACGACGGTGACACAGCGCTGGTGGCGTTGCAGTACTCCTACCTGCCGAGTTGGGTGTCGTTCCTCGTCGACCAGTCGAAGGCGGCGGAGACCGGCAGGGCCATGATCGACGCTGTCCATGAGCGGTGGTCGGCGATGCCGGAGGACTCCCGACCGCGCCTGCTTCTGTTCGGGGAGAGCCTGGGTTCGTTCGGAACCGAGTCGGCGTTCGACGACGTCGACGACATGGTCGAGAGCATCGACGGCGGGCTGCTCGTCGGCCCGGTCTTCCAGAATGACATCCACTCGGCGCTCACCGACGACCGTGACGACGACAGTCCCTTCTGGCGGCCCGACTACACCAACGGCGAGAACGTTCGTTTCGTCGTCGCTCCGCCGGACCTCGATCAGCCCGACGCCTTCTGGGGTGACACGCGGATCGTGTACCTGCAGAACTCGTCGGACCCGATCACCTACTGGCGGCCCGACCTCATCTGGAGCCCTCCAGAGTGGCTCGACGACCCCCGCGGTCCCGACGTTAGCGAGGAGATGTTCTGGCTCCCCATCACGACGTTCCTCCAGACCGCTGCCGACATGGCGTTCTCAACTGGTGTGCCCGCCGGCCACGGTCACGTCTACGGGGCCAATCCGGCCGACGCCTGGGCGGCGATCTATCCGCCCGTGGGCTGGACGCCAGTCGACACCGAGCGGCTCCGCGGACTCATCGGGCACGAGAAGTGACGACCACACTCCGCCTCCGCCGTTGTGGCAGTCGGTATGGCCAGTCGTGTGATGGATGGATGACCGGGCGAGGAAAGTTCCCGCTTCTGCTCGTACTCTTCCGGCTCGAGAGCTTGGGCGCTGACCTGGTGGCCATGACACCAGTCGGTCGGTCGGTCGGCTCCGATGACACCTAGGAGTCCCGTCGTGGCCCCGGGCTCGAAACTCCTCCGCTCGGTGCGTGCCGCGATCTTGAGCGTGTCGGGCTGGATCGTGGCGACTCGTCGGGCGGTCCCGGCGACCGACCTGGTCTGGGAGACGGGCAGTCGGTTCCGGCGGCTGAACGGCTCCGTCCTGGCCGGCCACGTCGCCTACAGGCTCTTCATCTGGCTGGTGCCGTTCCTCCTGATGCTCACCGCGGCGTTGGGCTACGGCGTTGCCGAGGGGCTGAGTCTCGTTCGGTACTCCGAGAACCTCGGGATCCCTGAGGAACTTCCCGGCGAGATCGCGCAACAGGCGAGCGGAAGTCGCTTCACCGCGTTCGTGGTCGCTCTTCCGGCGCTGGCGATCGCCACGTGGAGCCTCGTACGTGGGTGCCGTTTCGTCTATGCGCAGATCTGGGAGCTGGATCTACGCGGTGTCGGGGGTTCGGGCCGTGCCGCGGGGCTGACGTTGGTCGGTGCCGTCGCCCTCGCCATCATCTACCTCCCTATCGTCGCCATCCAACGAACGGGCGCGGTGTTGGCCGTCGGGGGCTGGTTGCTGTCGGCCGCGGTGGCGGCCGGCGTGCTCTACGCGGTGTGTCGGAGCCTGCCCCACCCGGAGGTGCGATGGCACGAGCTGCTTCCGGGCCCGGTGCTCGGCGCACTCTGTCTGGCTGCCATCGAAGCCTTCACCGCGGTCTACCTTCCCGCACGTTTCGCGAACGCTTCTCGGGTCTACGGAGCCCTCGGCGGGGCCGTCGCCATCCTCTTCTTCCAGTTCCTCATGGCCTTCGTGTTCGTGTTGGTCGGGTTCGTCAACGCCACGTGGGTCGACCGCGAGCAGATCATCGCCGGTCGTCCCTGGATCGCGGATCCAGAAGCGTTGCCCAGCTGGGCACGTCGTTCGGCCCGGTGGGCCGCCCGACGGCAACTAGCGGTGCCCCAGGGTCTGGCAGGGGTTACCGGAGGCTCCGACGCCTCGCCGGGCCTGGGGCCGGATTCACACGATTGCCGTGATGTACCTCAGCGGCCTGAGCCCGACAATGGATCCCGAGATGCTGGAACCGTGCGTCACGAACTGGCCGATGGTTCGGAGCGTCCGGACCCGGGCTCACATACCGACGACACACAGGAGAAGAGACTCATGGGCAATGCCATTGGTGACAAGCCGTATGACTTCGCGGTGACGGTGTACGAAGGTACCGATACT
>JAUXGW010000023.1 GCA_030621865.1 Actinomycetes bacterium | reverse complement strand
GACGACGCAGCGGAGTTCCTGCGCCAACAGCAGCCGATGGACATTCCCTGGGTCGAGGCCGAGGACATCAGCAACGCCATTCTGTGGCTGTGCAGCGATGAAGCCCGTTACGTCACCGGTGTGTCTCTCCCGCTCGACGCCGGAGCCTTGCTGAAGTAGAGCCGGTGTGGCTGGTGCCACGGATTTTCCCGCAAACTGCGGGAATATGGCGGGCATGCGCAGAGTTTCGTTGAACATGAGGAAAAGACTGGTCTGGTTGGCCGCGCTTGTTGGTGCTGTTGTTCTGGTGGCAGCGAGTTGCGGAAGCGACGACGGGAACACTGCCTCAGCTGGTGAGGATTCAGATGGATCCGTGGATCCCGCAACGGTGGAACTGCGCAACGTCGAAACCGGAGTCACCACCAATCTGGCCGAGGCGACGGATCCGGCGGACGGAAAGCCCACCCTGGCCTTCTTCTGGGCACCGTTCTGCCCGAGCTGTCGGTCCGAGGCGCCCATACTGGATGAGCTGGCGGTGGCACAGGGCGACAAGCTGAACATCGTGGGCATCGGCACTCGCGATGACCTCGCCTACGCCGAGGAGTTCCGTGAATCCACCGGCGTGGAGAACTTTCCACTGCTGTGGGAGGAGACAGGTGACTCATGGGTCAACTTCGGTGTCGTCTCCCAGCCCTACCTGATCCTCCTGCAGGGCGGCCGCGAGATAAAACGTTGGCCCGGAGGAGCTCCCGAGGATCTGATTCTGGCGGAGATCGGCAAACTAAGCTGACCGGCCATGCCCACGTCAGCTGAAATGATTGCCCACGTCGAGTCCTACGCCGCCGCCCACTCTGCCGGCGACATCGACGCCATCGTGGCCCTGTTCACCGAAGACGCTGTTGTGTCGGATCCGGTGACCGAACCCGCCTACGTGGGCCGTGAGGCATATCGTGGCTTCTTCACGGGTGCCCAGGACATGACCGACTCCATGGATCTGCTCATCACGGGACCCGTTCGCACCGCTGGAACCTTCGCAGCTGTGCCGATGCGTGCGGTATCGGAAATCGGTGACACCACGGTGGCCGTTGACATCGTGGATGTGTTCACATTCGGCGAAGACGGGCGCTTCGTCGACATGAAGGCCTACTGGAATCCGGAGGCCATGCAGACGCTGTAGAGCGGTTCGTGGCGACCTGGATCAGTCGGTGGCGATAGCTGCCAGCACGTCCATGTTCGCCGCCCGCCGGGCCGGGATGATCGCAGCCACGACTCCGGCGAAGGCAGCCAGGACCACGATCACCGCGAGTTGGGTCCACGGGAGTTTGAAGGTGACCAGGCCCGGCTCTCCTGCAGCCAATGCAGAACTGAGCGCGGCCGCGAACGCGATGCCGATCACGATGCCCAGAACCGTGCCGAAGACGGCCACGATCACGGCTTCCAGCCGGATCGTCCGACGGAGTTGTCCTCGGCTCATTCCCACAGCACGCAGAAGGCCGAATTCCTTGGTCCGTTCCATGACCGACAACGACAGCGTGTTGGCGATTCCGATCAGGGCAATGATGACGGCCAGTGCCAGCAGTGCGTAGACGATGTTCACGAAGACATCGATGAACTCTGTCTGGGACTCGATGAATTCCTCACGGTCCTGCACCGTCACGTCCGGGCGGTCCGCCACCAGGGCATCCAGTTCGGCCACCACCGCATCCCGGTCGGCGTCGTTGTCGAGCTTGATGTAGTCGGCGAAGTCGATGTCGAAACCGGGCAGTGAGTTCGGTCTCATGGTCTCGAGCGGCAGATAGAAATCGTCCCCGGGTCCGAGCGCGTCGGTGTAGGTGAGGCCAAGGGTCAGGTTCTGGGTGCCCGTGGCCGCGAAGTAGACCGGGATGGTGTCGCCGATATCCCAGCCGTTGTCTTCTGCCACTGACTGGCGGGCGATCAGTGACTCCGAGCCGAGCGTTTCCGGGTCGCCTTGCAGATCACCCATGTCGACAATCCGGAAATACGTATCCGGGTCGATTGCATTGGAGACGACGTCTTCGCCAGACGGTGCATCGTCCGGGATGCCGATCACCGGCACATCATCCTCGGCCGGCTCCTCTGCACCGGTGTCGCTTTCCGACTCGAGGGACTCGTCGAGGATCCGCATGAACGTGAACCCGACGGGTGAGACGATGTCAACTCCGTCAATTTCATCGGCAGAGTCGCTGACCTCAGAGGGGATTCCGAGGAAGGAGAAGTTGCCGGCACTGACGATGAGGTCGACCCCGCCGAAGGCCCCCTGAATTTCGTCGTCAACACTGGATTTCACCGACGTGGCAAGCACGGCGATGACCGAAACGAGGGTGACGCCCACGGTGAGGGCGGCAGCGGTGGCGGCAGTGCGCCGTGGATTGCGGGCGGCGTTCTCCGACGCCAGAACAGCGGTGACATTTCCGCGTCGGTTTCCAAAGGGCCAAGCTATGGTCATGGCTGCCGGTCGTGCGAGCAGTGGGCCCAGGACAACTGCCACCGAGATCAGGATCGCCAGCAGTCCGGCGCCCACGTAATAGAGCTCAGGCTTCAAGGTGCTGGTCAGCCCCAGCGCCGTGAGGGCGATTCCGGCAAACAGGAACACCAGGCCCCAGACGCGTCTGGACCAGGACATGCCTGACTTGTCGAGGCTCACTTCGGACAGCGCCGCTATCGGCGGAATCCGGGAGGATCGGATCGCCGGGATGATCGCGGACAGTGTGGTCACGACAAGGCCCACGAGCAGCGAGTTGACGATCACCGATGCCCCGATGGAGGGGATCCCCGTTTCCAGGCTGAAGAACGAACTCAACAGGGTCACGAGGGCGGACGCGAGAAGCGCACCGAGCACCAGCCCGACCACGGAGGCGACCAGTCCCACGATCAGTGCCTCCACAAGGGTGGAGAGGATCACCTGTCGGCGGCGGGCACCAATCGCCCTCAGAAGGGCAGTCTCGCGTGTTCGTTGCGCCACGATGATCGAGAACGTGTTGTAGATGATGAACGTGGAGACAACGAGCGCGATGAATCCGAAGATGCTCACGACACTCGTGAGGATTCCGACGAATTGGGCAACCGCGTCCTGGTTCTCCTCCGTGAACGCCTCGCCGGTCAGGACCTGCAGATCCGGATTGGCCTCTGCGAGTTGGGATGCCAATTCATCCTGTGAAACACCGTCCTTGGCGGACACGGCGACATAGTTGTATTGATCACCGAGTTTGGCTGTGGAGCGAGCGACTTCGTCGGTGAAGAACACGGGTTGGGCCCCGGCGGTCTTGTTTGCCTCGTCGCCCAATCCAACGAAGCCGACAATCGTGTACTGCTCGGCTCCTTCCTGGGTGGCGATTTCGATGCTCTCGCCCAGTTCCCAGCCCTGCTCCTCGGCACCTTTGAAGTCGATCGCAATCTCATCGTTGGCAGTGGGCCCGCGGCCATCCGCAAGAGTCCCCGGCCTCATCGGGTCGTCGATCCAGTTCATGACCAGAGTCGGAGGACCGATTCCTCCGCCCGTCACCTTGCCGTCTTTGCCGATCAGCTGAATGTTGGCGGACTCGACGACGCCATAGGCCAGCCGCGCGCCTTCAACCCCGGACGAGTCCACGACGGCTTCGGCGGAGATTGGCGCCCGGAACTCCCCGAATGCCGCCTCTTGCACGTCGGGTGAGCGAACGACGCTGTCGTAGCCGCTGTAGACGTTCCCGATCAGGCCCCTGATCGAGTCATCCAGAATGCCGCCCAGAATCTGGGTGCCGGAGAGGAAGGCAATCGCCAACACGATGGCGATACTGGTGGTGACCAGCCTCCACTTGTGCGCAAGCAGGCTTCGTATCGTGACCCGGATCATCGGATGATCAGTCTCCGAGGTATTTCATCGTGTCCAGTACGACGTCGGCCGTCGGGTTCGAGAGTTCGTGAACGATCTTCCCGTCAGCCAGGAACACCACTCGGTGGGCATATGCGGCCGCGCCTGGATCGTGGGTGACCATCACGATGGTTTGACCCAGGTTGTCCACTGCACCGCGCATGAATTGGAGAATCTCCGAACCGGAACGCGAATCGAGGTTTCCGGTGGGCTCGTCGGCGAAAACGATTTCGGGTTGGCTGGCCAGCGCCCGTGCAATCGCCACCCGTTGCTGCTGGCCGCCCGAAAGCTCGCTCGGCCGGTGTGAGAGGCGGTCGGACAAATGCACCGTATCGACGATGCGGTCGACCCACTCCTTGTCAGGCTTCCTTCCGGCGAGATCCATCGGAAGGGTGATGTTTTCAGCAGCGCTGAGGGTCGGAATGAGGTTGTACGACTGGAAGACGAAACCGATCTGGTCGCGTCGCAGTTCGGTCAGTTGTGAGTCGCTGAGCGAATCGAGGAAGGTGTCGCCCACGAAGACACGGCCCTCGCTGAGTTGGTCCAGGCCGGCTAGGCAGTGCATGAGGGTGGACTTGCCCGACCCGGACGGTCCCATGATGGCTGTGAATCGGGCGCGCTCGAAGTTGACCGTGATGCCGTCGAGGGCCTGCACGGCGGTATCGCCTTCGCCGTAGGTCTTGCGGGCCCCGATGGCTCCGGCGGCTGCCATGTCACTTGGGGCTTGGGGTGATTCCGCGATGTCAGTCACAGAATGTGATGCTAGTTGCGTTCAGGACTGATCCGACCAGCAGAGGCTGGCCACGCCGGGAACCCATGATGCCGCCCAGCGCATGATGGGCTTGAACTCGCCGGGCTGTGCCGATCTCGCGAGGCCGAACAGGCGCCTCGCCTCCGAATGCATGTCCAGTCGGACCGCGGCCACACCGCCGATGGTGGCGTAGCGGGCGAGGAGCCTCACGTCGGGGATCGGGGAGTCGGTGAGCGCATCGAGCGCCTGGTGGATCCAGTCGAGGCGCAGGCGGTCACCTTCGGCGTGATCGTGCGCCACGGGTTCGTGCCAGTCCACGAGATTGTGTTCCACGTGAGTCGCTCGGTCGGCGACGTTGGATTGGGATATCCGCCTTGACAGCTCTTCGGCCCCGTTCGGGCAGGGACCGGATTCACTCAGTCCGATCAGGTCCCTGCGGGGCATGAGGAAACTCCCGGGCCTGGTGGCTCCCGGCCGAGCGGTGATCTCCCAGGCCTGGCCGTCGGATCCGTGCTGGGTGCCAGCGCACAGCAGGGAACGTCTGTCGGTCCGGTCGAGGGCCCGGCCGCACTGTGCGAGCCAGTTCGGCCTCACAGTGGTGTTCTCGTCCACCACCGAAACCTGGGTGCCCCGACACTCTGAGAGCACCTCGATCATGGCCAACGATGGATCGCCCGGCTCCACGATCATCACCCGCTCATCCGCGAGCAGGCGAACTGGTTCGAGCGAGTCCTCTCCGCACTGCACTGGCAGCACCAGCACCTCGAGGTCACCAAATGTCTGGGCAAGCACCGACACCAGCGCACGACCCACATCGTGCGCTCCTTCGTTCACTGGTAATACAACGCTGAAGCGCGGTCCCACCGCCACATTGTGATGTATGGCGGTGTCTCAGACGCGGACCCTGAACACCTTGACGTTCTCCGACTCACCCAGATTCTCCAGATCCAGATCGGCTTGTAGTTGTTCCAACTCCCAGAGGTGGCCGTAGTCGGGTCTTTCGTCCACCCAGATGATGCAGGCCTCGGTTCCGCCCTCGACTGACGCGATCAGCAGATCGAGATCATCGACCTGTTCGTTCGATTCGAGGCCTGTTTCGCGAGGACTCCACTCGGATTCCAGTGCCGGGTAGAGAGAGTTCGGAAGATTCGAATACAGTTCGCAGTCCTCCGGGAGGACTTCCAGAATGGCGTCGGCGCGGACGTCTCGGAACACAGGAGCTTCGTAGTTGCCGTCGAAGAAGATGTCTCCGCCGGCGAAACTGATCACTGAGATCAGTCCCATTGTCACGTTGGCTGCAGCCCACGCGTAGGCCACAACCAGGCCGCGACCACGCCAGGGATCTTGTGGACCCAGCAGTCGAAGACGGTCGATCAGAACCAACGCGAGGGCGACCAGAGACAGATAGGCAGGATTCAGGAGCCTGAGATCGAGTTGGTTGAGGGCGGTGGTTGAGCGTACATAGAGCATGTAGGCGAGATAGCCGAAAGCCTGAATGGCCAGGAGCCCACTTGGCCGGCCCAGCCAATGCCACAGTTCCGTCAGTCGGTCCCCGATGCTTCGGGAGCGGGCTGCGGCTCCCAAAACCATCCAGCCCGCCAGTGCGGCGGCCAACAGCACCACGGCGCCAATGGCGGCCCAGATGTACTTGAAGTTGTCCGCCACCCCGGGGAGTATCCACTTCCCGAGGGCGACAAGGATGTCGAAGCCGTTGTCGATCGGTCCGCGTGCAGATGGGTACCGGGGTCCCGTGTAGGTGCCGTCGAGCGAGTGATTGCGGAGCATCCAGATGACGGGTACGACAATGCTCATCAATCCGAATGCGATTCCGGATGCGAGCCGCTGGGTGAACCGGCGGCGGGAGTCGAGCAGGAGCCACAACCCTCCGAGGGCGATCAGATACACAGCGACGTAACGAAGCCCGAATCCCAGCCAGATCAGCCCCGCCGCGGCCACAAGCCACACGAAGCGTTGGGACTCGTAGAAGTTGATCAATGCCAGAATCCAGGCCATCACCACGACGGCGAACGCGAAGTCGGTCATCAGCAGATGACCGAATCCCATGGTTGCCGAACCCAGACCGATTACAAGCACGCCGAGCAGGACGAGCCGGTCGTCACCCACTGTCCGCTTCAGCAATCGGTAGCCGACGGGTACAGCCACGAGTGTCGTGATTGCATTGAGCACAATCGAGGCGCCAACCGGATCCAGCGGCGTGACCTTGGCAATGGTCGCCATCAGCGCCGGCCACAGTGGGGGCCAGACGGTCAGGGGATCCTCCAGGAAGTATCGAAGGCCGTTGCCGTCCAGGATGGAATCGGCGATGGCTCGGTAGCCGACTCCATCATCGCCCGAAGCGATGCCGTTCACGTTGGCGATCAGTGTGAGTGCCGCCGCGTGGTGCGCGAGTGTCCAGCACCAGAGCGGAACGCCAAGCACCAGCCTGCCGGCAAGGGAGGAGTCATCGTGATCTGTCACGGAGGAGTCATCGTGATCTGTCACGGAGGACAGTGTCGAAGGTGAAGGGCAGTGCGCACAAATTCAACCGGCCACAGGCTCAATTCAGGGAGATTGGTGCTAACAGATGCAAGCGCGAGTGTTGACAGCGTGCGCAAGTGCTTGCTATAGTTAGCACGACAGGAAATACGACAAGCGCCGCTTGGGTCGGACTCGGGTGGCCAAAGGAGTGACATGAGCAACGACATTCTCGAACAAGTCAGTGAAGTGCAGGATCAGGTGATTCAGGCCATCGCAGGCGTCAAAGAGCCCCTCGCCGATGCAGTCAACACCGTTGTGAGTTTCGTTGTGGACCGGGTGGACGTGCCGGCCGTTCCTTACGCCGACTCCCTCCCTACCCCCAAGGAAGTAATCGACCTCAACGCGAAGTTCGCCACCAAGGTTGTGAGCACCAACAAGAGTGTTGCGCTCGCAGCTGCCAAGGCTGCTTCCCCGTTGACCGATCAGCTGCTCGACCGGCCGGCCCCCAAGGCCAGGACGGCGTCGAAGGCGGCTGCCTGAGCGAACAAGACCTGGCCGGGAGAGCGGATTCCCCCTTCTGCCCCCGGCTCGAGCAGCCGGATCCGGTTCCCCCACTGGATGGCTGCAAGCGAAGATGGAGAACCTCAGGGTTCTCCATCTTCGCGTTGGGGGAGTTCAGCGGCCTCAGACTTTCTTGTACTTCTTGTGCTTCATCTTGAGGAATGGGGATTCCACGAAGCGCCAGGAGAACTCAGCCAACCCGAATGACATGGCAAGCAGGATGATCGATCGAATGATGAAGGGCACCGGTCCGTATCCGAATGGCGGAACGATCACGACGGGAACCATGTGCCACAGGTACAGACCGTAGGACCGCTTCCCCGTGAAAACGAGGAATGGGGTGGACAGGAACCGGCCGATCGCGCTGCTGCCGTTGAAATGGAGCCACAGCAACGCTGCGGCAGAACCGTACAGGGCAGCGTTGTAGCCAATGCTCGTGAACGGCTCAAACCCGGGTACACGTCCGCCGAGCAGCAGTGTGGACATCACGAGCACTGCGCCGATGGCCGCACAGATGTTGATCCACTTGCGGATCTCCGGAGTCATTGGAAGCAATCGGCGTCGCAGGACGGCGAGCATGGAGCCGATTACGAGTACGTCGAAGCGCATGGCCGAGAAGCGCCAGATCACCTTCGCCCAGTACGGGTATGGATCCTGGTCGGTGAAGTCGCGGCTGAAGTCGACATCCAGAACGCCTGCCGAGAGTCTGGCAATGAGCCAGAACGCCATGAATGCGCCGGCGCCCATCAGAAGCGTCCTCTGGGACTTCCGTGTTGCCAATCCCCAAATCAGGGCCAGAGGCCATAAGAAGTAGAACCACTCTTCCATGGACAGCGTCCAGAGGTGGATCAGGGCCCTGGATCCCTCTGCAACGTCGAAGCCGAAGAATCCGAGGAGGATGTGGTAGCTGTACAGGGCCGCTGAACCGATTTCCCAGAAGATGTCCGGGGCTTCCGTCCGTAGCTGTGGTGAAGCGATCGCCGCGAGCAGGATCACACCCAGGAAGAAATACATTGCCGGGAACAGCCGAAGTATGCGTCGATGGTAGAAACCTTTGAGGCTGATGGCGCCTTGGCGGCTCTGCTCGTCGAGGAGCAGGCTCGTGATGAGGAATCCCGACAACACGAAGAACCAGTCAAGGACGATGATTCCTCCGTGAAGCCACTGGTCGAGGCCGAAGTGGTACTCCATGACTATGAGTATTCCCAAGCCCCGGAGGCCATCGAGTGGTGGTTCGTGCCCGAGTGGCAGTGAGTCGACACGAATTGGACCCGGAGTGGTCAGCGTCATTGTTGCTTGCTTTCGGCCGGCGCCTCAGCGGGAACAGTGCCCTTGGCGCCCGGCGGTTCGCTGAATCGGTCCTTCATTGCAAGGAAGGGACGTTCGATGTACCGATACGACAGGAGGCCGGCTCCTATGCCGAGCACCGTGGCGATGGAACTGAGCGCCAGTTTCTGAGCACCGTAGGAGTCGAAGATGGCCGGGGCCAGAATCAGAATCGGCAGGACGTGCCACAGGTAGATGCCGTAGGCGCGAAGCCCGAGCCATCTGAAGGGCCCGAAGCAGAGGAAACGGTTGTAGAAGGACTTCTGGCGGAAGTACGTGTCGAGTGTGATCGGAGCGAGGAACAGCAGTGCAATCTGGTAACCGGGGCCACCCCACATTTCGAAGCCGGGGATGCGGCCCATGCCGATCAACACGGCCACGAACCATGCCCAGCCCAATGGTCCGAGAATTGCCAGCCACCTTCGGATGGCGTCGGGGACTGGTCGCGGGACCATCCGCGCGACAAGAGCTGTGAGACAGCCGTAGACGATCATGTCAGGGCGACTGGCGGCGATTCGATAGACGATTCCCTGCCAGGTGGGATCTTCCTGGTCGACAAAAACCGGGTCGAAACCGTCATAGACGACAACCCATTGGAGCTTGAAGCGGATGAAGAAGAACAGTGCAACGAACAGCACCGATCCGATGATCAGCTTGCGGTCGGCGCGCCGCGTAGCCTTGGCGAGGACTCCCAGAAGAATCAGGGGCCACAGGAAGTAGAATTGTTCCTCGACGCTGAGGGACCAGGTGTGGCCGATCATGTAGGTCACCGTGTCGGGGACGATTGCCGCGACGATGTTGTACGAGTACGTGGCGGCAGCCAGCGCGTCTACCCACCAGTACTCCAGATCAGCGGTTTCTGCGGGCGCCACAGTTCGCGCCACGATCATGATGATCACGTACACCCCGATGAACGCGTACATGGCCGGGAACAATCGCAGGACGCGCCTTGTGTAGAAGTTGCGCAGGCTGGCCTTGCCGTGACGTTTGGTTTCGTCGAGCAGCAGGGTTGTGATCAGGAACCCGCTGGCCACGAAGAACCAGTCGATGATGATCGGCATGCCGTGTATGAATGGAAGCACTTCGGCGTGATAGAGGACCACGAGCAGGATGAAGACACCACGAATGCCGTCGAAACCCGGGACGTGCCCGAGCCTCTCGCCTTCAACGCGAATTAGTCGCCCGTGTGTGTCTGTGGATGCAGTCATCGCCAAGTCCCCAGTGAGACGGTACAGATGAGGACACCGGATGTCGAGATACGGCGGTTGGGCGAATGCACTCAGGACCGGACGGTCAGATGTCGAGAGCCTCGCGATCCACCAGCTCGGAGTTCGCCAGCAGATACTCGCGCCGTCGACCCACATCGCTTCCCATCAGTGTTTCGAACATGTCCGCGGCCACGGCCGACTCGGCGGCGTCGTCCATCGTGAGCCTGCGAAGAATCCGGGTGTCGTGATCCAGACAGGTTTCCGCCAGCTCCTGGACATCCATCTCACCGAGTCCCTTGAAGCGGATCCATTGGAGATTCTCCGCCTTCCGGTTGCCCTTCGTCAGCTCGGCGGTGATTGCTTCCTTCTCGTCATCGGAGAAGGCGTGGATCTGCTCGTTGTTCACCTTCACGGTGTACAGGGGCGGTTGAGCGGCGAAGACCATGCCGGCCTCCAGCAGTGGACGCATGTAGTGATAGAAGAGCGTCAGGAGCAGACAGCGGATGTGTGAGCCGTCGACGTCAGCATCACAAAGGATGATGATTCGGCCGTAGCGGGCCGAGCTGAGGTCGAAATCCCGGCCTGAGCCGGCGCCGATGGCAGCGAACAGAGCTTGCGCCTCGGCGTTGTCGATCACTTGCTTCATCGAGGACTTGGCCGCGTTGACCACCTTGCCCCGCAGGGGAAGTACGGCCATCGTTTCGGCGTCCCGGCCACCTTTTGCGGGTCCAGCAGCAGAATCTCCCTCCACGATCAGCAATTCGGAATCAGGACCGTGTTTCCGGCAGTCCGCGAGTTTGTCGGGTCGACCTGCCGAGGTGAGGTTCGCCGCCTTGCGTCGGGCGTCGAGGGCAGCCTTGGTGGATACCCTGGTGACGATTGCCTGGGTGATCTTGTCCTTGACGGCATTGATGTGGGTCTTCCGGCCGCCACCTTCGAACCAGTTGGTCATGCCGTTGCGTATCACCTCGTTGACAATTGAGGAGATCGGAGGTGTGCCGAGTTCCTCTTTGGTCTGGCCTTTGAACTGGGGTTCCGGGAAGGTGACCTTGATGGCGGCGATCAGGCCTTCCTGGACGTCGGACTTTTCGGCGCGGTCCTTGCCACTCTTCGCGAGCCTTGCGAGTTTGCGGTTGTTGGGAACCAGGAGGTCATTGACGACCCTCGTGAGTCCCCGGTCGAATCCGGCAATGTGAGTTCCGCCCTCGGTTGTGGGGATCGTGTTCACGAAGCTGTCGACTCGAGTGTCGAAACCCTTGGTCCACCGCAGCGCGGCGTCAACGGTGACGGTGCGGTCGACTGACGTCATCTTGCCGTCAACTGGAACCTTCTCGGAGAAAGTGCCCTCACCGTGAAGGGTGAGCACGTCGGTGATGGATTCCCCGGCGTGGGACTTGACCAGGTCGCCGAGGCCGCCCTTGGCGGTGAATTCCTCGGTTCCGCCACCAGGACGTTTGTCGATCATCCGGACCTTGAGGCCCGGCACGAGGAAGCAGACCATGGCCGCGTGTTCCCGGACCAGCTCGGGGTCAATCTGCAGACCCGGGTCGAAGACATCGAGGTCAGGCCAGAATCGCACTCGGGTGCCGGTACGTTTGGCCGGGATCTTGCGTACCTTTTCCAGCGTGCTGGTGGGCTTGAAGTTGCCTTTGGAGTCGATGCGGCCCGGGATCCGCTCCACCATCGTGAGCCGGTGGGTCTGGCCGTCGCGGTCCACCTCGGCGATCAACTTCGAAGCAAGGGCGTTGACCACGGATGCACCAACACCATGCAATCCACCCGACGCGGAATAGGCGCCTCCGCCGAACTTGCCGCCGGCGTGCAACTCGGTGAAAACGATCTCGAGGGCCGTTCGGTTGCCACGTTTCTTGCCCACGGGGATTCCCCGGCCGTTGTCTGCCACCTCCACGGAGCCATCTCGGTGAATGGTGACTTCGATCAGATTCGCGAACCCGGCAGCGGCCTCGTCAACCGCATTGTCGATCAGTTCCCACACGAGATGATGCAGGCCGCTGGAGCCGGTGCCGCCGATGTACATGCCGGGGCGCTTGCGCACTGCTTCGAGGCCTTCGAGCAGTTCGATGCTCTTCTCGTCGTAAGTGTTGGCGGTGCGGTTCGTCGGTTTGGATGCCTTGGCCATGGTTCACACAGTCTCCCATTCACTACGGCGCCGATCACCAGCGACCGAACCCGACTCCCAGAAACCGGCGTTTGGTGGCCTTTGAAACCAGATCCCGGCCGGTGTGCGCAATTGTCAGCGGTTCCGGTGACGCATCCGCCTTTGTGGGTGCGTCGAGCTGGCCCACGACCACGACCAGACCATCTTCGGGACCCACATACGCCCAATCGAGGTTCTTCTCCTTGCGGAACTTGGTAAGGCGGACTCCGGATGTGTTGCGACCCCGCACAGGGATCTCCGCTGCATCGGTGACCTTCGCAGTCCGAGAATCAGTCACGGACAGAACGATTGATCCCTCAGCCGATCCCGCCCCGACGATCTTCGCCCCTTCGGTGAGTTTCATCCCACCGACTCCAGCGGACCCTTTGCCCTGGACGCTCACGGAGTCAGCCGGGCATCGGATCGCCTGGGCGTTGCTGCTGACCGCCACGACCTCAGTCCCATCAGGGGCCCCGAACAGCGAAATCACGGCGTCATTCGGCTTCAGCTTGATTGCCGGCCTGCCGCCAGTGATGGAGGTGAGGTCGGCCACGGAGATCCTCTTGAAGTTGCCCTGCGCGGTCACCATCATCATCGGTGGCGCAGCGTCCGGACCGTTCGATGGAGCAACCAGCCCGATCACGGTTTCCCCCTTGTCGAGTGCCATCAGCTCCTTCACGGCGGTCCCTCTGGCGCGGCCCGTCACCTCGGCGACGGAGTCGACGTCGACTCCGAAACAGCGGCCCTTGTCGGTGACTGCGGTGAGGATTGAGTGAGTGGTGCATGCAACCCGCTGCACGAGGACGTCATGTTTGCCGAACGTGGCTTGGCGAGGTCCAGTGATCGGTTCGCGGCCGATCATCTCGCTGTACGAGAGTGCGATCACACAGGGTTCTTCAGGCCGGGCGGACTTCTCGTCGGCGGCAGCTTCGGAGAGGGTCACGTCGTTGACTTCGTCGGGTTTCACGATCCGGCTCCGCCGTTTCCAGCCGAACTCCCTGGTGAGATCGGTCAATTCCTTCAGCACCACGGTGCGCTGGCGTTGCTCGGAGCCGAGGAGCTTCTGGAGATCCGCAATCGTGTCGGTGAGTTCCTCGGCCTCGGACGCCAACTCGATCCTGGCCAGTGCGGTGAGCCGGCGCAGCTGCATGTCGAGGATGTGGACCGCCTGGACCTCACTCAGATCCAGCTCGTCCATGAGCCGGTTCCTGGCCTCGGCCGCATCCTGGGAGGAGCGAATGATCGAAACGACCAGGTCGATCGCGTCGAGTGCGATCAGAAGGCCCTCGATCAGATGCAAACGGCGTTGGGCGCGAAGGAGTCGGAACTCGCTCCGCCGGCGAACCACCTCGAGGCGATGACGGATGTAGTGATCACAGAGATCCCACAACCCAACGGTGGTGGGCACTCCTTCCACGAGAACCACGTTGTTGATTCCGAAGCTGTCCTCGAGAGGAGTCAGACGGAACAATTCCGTGAGAACAGCCTGGGCGTTTGCACCGGGCCGCAACTCGATTTCGAGGCGGAGGCCGGTGTGTCGATCCGAGGTGTTCTTGATGTCGGTGACGTGCGGAAGTTTCTCGTCCCGCATCAGTTCCTGCACCCGGCTCACGATCCGCTCGGGGCCGATCAGGTACGGCAACTCGGTCACCACGATTCCGTCGCGGGCCCGGGTGAGCTTCACGATCTCGGTCTTGGCCCTCAACCGGATGGAACCCTTGCCTTTGAGGTAGGCATCAGCCAGCCCGTCATCGATGATTGTTCCGCCGGAAGGGAAGTCCGGCCCGGGCAGCACCGCCATCAGTTCTTCCACTGTGGGCTTCGGGCGACGCTTCTTCATCACCAGTTCGACTGCCGCCAGCACCTCCCGCAGATTGTGTGGCGCCATGTTGGTTGCCATGCCGACCGCGATTCCCGATGAACCGTTGACCAGCAAACTGGGGAGTTTGGCCGGGAGATAGACGGGTTCGGTGCGTTCGCCATCGAAAGTCGGCCTGAAGTCGACCGTTTCTTCGTCGATCTCGCCCAGCATCTCGTCGGCAGCCGGGCTGAGGCGACATTCGGTGTAGCGGTAGGCCGCCGGCGGATCGTCGAGGCTGCCGAAGTTGCCGTGAGGATCCACCAGGGTGACGTTGCGGCCGAAGCTCTGACCCATGCGCACCAGTGCGTCATAGATGGCGCCGTCGCCATGCGGGTGGTACTTGCCCATGGTCTCGCCGACCACACCCGCGCACTTGCGGTGTGGCCGGTCAGAGCGCAGACCCATCGAGGACATGGCCTGCAGGATTCGTCGCTGGACGGGTTTGAGTCCATCGCGGATGTCCGGAATGGCCCGCGCCGTGATGACCGAGAGCGAGTACGCCATGAACGACTCGCCGAGTTCTTCACCGACCGGTACTTCGATTACCTCGCGTGCATATTCGTTGAAGAGGGCGTCCTGGCGGGTCATTGGACGTCTGAGGCCACAGCTGAAGTGTCGCCTTGTGCTTCCTTGCCTTTCTTCAGGCGATCGAAACGAGCGAGTTCGAGATCGTGCAGGGCATCATCGACCGCCCGGATCTGCTCCGGGCTGGACTCAGGCAGGTGCAGCGCTGTGTACACGAACTCTGCTGTATCGGCACGGTAATCGTGTCCGAAGGACTTGAATTCTCCGGGAATGGTACGCATCGCGTTCATGGCGTCCACCATGGTCTGGGTGAGGGTGAGCATTGGCATCCATGTCATGTCCTCCGGAACACCGCGCCCTCGGGTTTCGGACTGCAGCCACGGCGGGCGTTTCACCGCGAGTCGAGCCGAGAGGGCCGCGATCGGGTCGTTGTCGTGATCCAGCACCACCGCCCGCATCTTGTCGCGTTCTTCGGGGGTCAGCGCCATCAGCTCCGAGTAGTTGTCGAACGCTCCGACCGCACCCTCTCCGATGTTCTCTCCGTGGCCCTCGCGCATGCCGGTGCGCGACCATTTCGCCAGACCCGGGAGTCCGAACCAGAGGGCACGGTCGATTCCGTAGTGATCGAAGCCGGCGATGCCCTGCCTCATCACGACATCAGAACTGGACCACGCTCCGAGGCTTTCTCCGAACACGTAGACCTTCGGACGCTTCTCGGGCGGCCGTTCGGCCAACCGTTGCTTGACACCCCACAGAAGGAGGCGGAACTGGGAGCGACCGAGAGCAACCTGCTGGACCGCCAGGAATGATGGCGACCGGCCGTACTGGACACACACGGTGGCGATGTCGCCCCTGGTGAGCAACTCGGCTGCCGAAGCCACGGCCAGGTCCACCCAGCCTGTGCCGGTGGGAGAGAACAGCAGGAGGTGGGAGCGGTCGAAGGCACCGAGCTTCTCCATTTCATCCATCATGATTTCGGAACGCCCCGACGGATACACCGGCTCGGAATTCATGCCCACGTATGCCCGCACCGGATGGGCAATGGCTGGTTCTCCCATCGTCTTCTCGATCAGTTCCGGCTCCACGATGTCGGTAACGAAGCGCCTGCCCTGCAGACCCAGCTCTCCGAAGGGGGAGATGGAGTTGGGTCCACCTGAAGCGAATTCGCTGGTGGGCGCTTCGTGGTACCCGGGTTCGATCTTCTCGTTGGAGCGGGCGATTCGGGCCACACCGGCGTTGTAGAGGGCTATTGCACCGCCGACCCAGATGGCGGAGTTCACGGCGGTGCCGATCACCTGATGGGGTACGTCCGGGCCGAAGAAGTCCGCCGTGGCACTTCGGGAACGCTGGTACGCGATTGCCAGACTACGACCGGCGGAGCCGAACGCGAAGGCGATCGCGACTGATCCGATCAGTCGTACCGGCTTGTCCTCTTCTGTCCAGCGTTCAATGACATGCCGGCGTTCCTTGAGCGAAGTCCCCGAGCGGTACAGCGCGTAGCCGAATCCGGCCAGGCCGATCAGGGTTGGGCGCAGTGGCCCGTTCGCAGGAAAGCGTTGACGGGCAGCGGCGCCGACTTCGTAGATCATGCCTCCGAGGGCCGCCGAGGTGGTGATCTCACCAAGGCTGCGAATTGAGCTGACGATGGTCGGTTCGTGGTCCGTCTCCTGGATCCGGCTGAGGGCCACTCCGCCCGCCGCTACTGCTCCGCGTGTGGTCAACTTCCACGCGAGCGGCGAACTCTCCGGTGCCATCTGGCGCGTGATCCAGTGAATCGGGGTGGAGACCACCGCTGCGGCCATGACAGCCATGCCTGACGCGAGGCCCTGATGCAGGGTGGAGCGCGGCATCAGGGACGGCCCGTGTGCGTCCACGAGGGACAAACTCTTGAGGGGCGCGGACGGTCCGCTGGTTATCGGATTGAGTATGTCCGCAGCTTTCTCCGTGACTCCAAGCACACCGTCTGTGACAACCTTGAGTTTCATCCCCGGAAGGCTATCGACTATCGAGTTGACACCTGACACCATGAGTCGATGAACGATGCCCCCTGGACAGGAGATGCGTGTTCGCTGGTCGACGCGTTCCGCTCCGGTGACCGCAACCCCGTTGAAGAACTGGACGCCACCCTCGCGGCGATCGAGGCTTCCGAACTCAACTGCTTTTCGTTCCTTGATCCCGAACGAGCCAGGGCAGGCGCCGAGAACGCCGATGTGTCCAAGCCATTCGGCGGAGTTCCCTTCGGTGTGAAGGAACTGGACAAGGTGCAGGGCTGGCCCGACACAGAAGGTTCTTTGTTGTTCAAGGACCGGATCGCCACTCGAACGAGCGGCGTTGTCCAGAGTGCAACTGAACGCGGCGGCGCTGTTCCCGTCGGCCTGACCACCTCGAGTGAGTTCGGTGGACTGAACGTGAGTGTCACCAAGCTCAATGGAGTGGCACACAATCCCTGGCAACATGGGCGCACGGTTGGCGGTTCTTCGGGTGGAAGCGCGGCGGCCGTTTCCGGTGGGCTCCTGAGCCTCGCCGGTGGCGGTGACGGCGGTGGCTCGATCCGGATCCCCGCCGGATACACCGGGCTGTTGGGATTCAAGGGCACATATGGCCGCATCGCCCGGTACCCCGATGCCTATTTTCGACCCGGCACCGTGGTACTCGGCAATCTTTCCCGCTCGGTGCGCGACACGGCGAGGTACTACGACGTCTGTGCCGGCCTCGACGCCCGCGATCCGTCGAGCCTTCCTTCAGCCGGTACTTGGGAAGCTGATCTCGGATCCCACGATCTCGCCGGCAGGACCGTGGCTGTGATTCCCTCGGTCGGAGGAGTCGAGCTCGAAGCGGGTGTGGAGCAACGGATCCTCGATCAGGCTGATCAGCTCATCGCCGCCACCGGGATGGTCCGGGTTGAAGCGAGCCTCGAGTTGCCCAATCTGTCCGCACAGTGGGCGATGGGCAACCTGTCCACGCTGATCGGGGAGCTGGAAGACGCTTGGCCGTCCCGCCAGGACGAACTCACCTCCGAGATCGTCTTCGGCCTCCGGCTCGCCGAGACCTTCTACAACCTCAGGGTTGCCGGGGAGGCCGAGGAGCGCCGCCTCCTGGCCTACGCCGCCATGGCCGAACTGTTCGACAAGGCCGACTTCGTGATCTGTGCCACGAATCCGGGACCCGCGTTTGCCGCCCACCAGACGACGAGCAATCCGAACGACAGCTTCCTGGATGCCCTGGCGGAGAGCAAAGCAGCCCGCGCGGGTTCACGTGGATTGATGGCTGGATTGCGGGTCGGATCGGGGGTATTCCCCAAGTTGCCCAACGCAGTGCTCGACTTCGTGATCGAAAGAATCCCCGACGTCGTCACCATGGGGGGACTCACGATTCCAGCGAACCTCTACGGGAATCCGTCGGTTTCGATTCCGGCCGGCACCATCGGCGGGCTGCCGGTTGGCATGCAGGTGATGTCGAAGCATCACAGTGATGCGCTGTTGTTCGATGTGGCACTCACTGCGGAGCGCGAGATGCCCTGGCCACTGGTGGCCCCGAACGTCAGCCGAGAACCAGTTCGCTGATCGTCTTCATCTGGTCCGGTGAACTCGGATACATCGCCAGCGTCGTGACCGGACTGTCGCGCCACGCCTCGAGGCGTTGCGCGATGCGTTCCTTCGGGCCGACGAGTGAGATCTCATCGGCGAACTCGGTGGGCACCAGGTCAATGGCTTCGTCCCGTCGGCCTTCCAAGAAGAGGTCCTGGATCCTGTGGGCCTCTTCCTCATGTCCCATGCGGGCCATGAGGTCGGTGTGGAAATTCTTGCCCTTGGCACCCATGCCGCCGATGTAGAAGGCCAGCATGGCCTTGGTCTGGGCCAGGGCGCCCTCGACGTCGTCGGTGACGTTCACTGTGGCCATGGCGGTGACTTCGAAGTCGTCCGCCGCCGCTGACAGTTGGTCCGCGTAGACCTCCTGGCGGAACGGTGAGTAGTAGAGGGGAAGCCACCCGTCAGCAATCTCGGCGGTCATGGCCACATTCTTCGGGCCTTCCGCGCCGAGGAAGATCGGGATCTCGCGTCGATATGGATGGGTGATCGACTTCAGTGGCTTGCCGAGTCCTGATGAGCCTTCGCCGGTCAGCGGATGCTGATAGTGCTCACCCTGGAAGTCGAGGACTTCGTCGCGCGCCAACACGCGGCGCACGATCTCGACGTACTCGCGGGTTCGTGCCAATGGTTTGGCGTACGGCTGGCCGTACCAGCCTTCGACGACCTGCGGGCCGGATACGCCGAGGCCCAGGATCAGCCGGCCCTGCGAGAGGTGATCGAGTGTGATCGCAGCCATCGCCGTGGCCGTGGGAGTTCGGGCCGAGATCTGAACCACGGAGGTTCCAAGCTTGATCCTCGACGTGTGTGCGGCGAGATATGCGAGGGGAGTGAAGGCGTCGCTGCCCCAGGACTCCGCGGTCCACACCGAGTCGAATCCGAGGTCCTCGGCCATCTTGGTCTTCTCGACGAGGTCACCGGGAGGCAACTGTCCCCAGTAGCCCCAGATCATTGCCAGTTTCAGGTCATCTGCCATGGGTAGTACCTCACTTGCCCTGGAAGTTCGGCTCGCGCTTTTCCTTGAATGCTCGTGGACCCTCTTTGGCGTCTTCGGAGCCGAATACGTCCAAGCCGTAGGTGAACTCGTGATCGAGAGCTTCGGTTTCCTGCATGCCGTTGGTCTCGCGCAGTGTTCGCAGCAGCGCCTTCACGGCGAGTGGGCCGTTCTCGCAGATGCGCTGTCCGATCTCGATTGCCTTCTCGAGGGCGGTGCCGTCGGGAACCATGTGGCCGATCAAGCCGAGATCCAGCGCTCGTTCTGCGCTGATGTGTTCGCCTGTGAGAAGCAGCTCGCAGGCGATTGTGTAGGGGATCTGGTGTGGAAGTCGTACTGCGGATCCGGCCATTGGATACAGGGACCTCCTTACTTCGGAGATTCCGAACTCGGCCGACTCCGCAGCCACACGGACTTCGGTGGCTCCCAGCAGTTCGGTTCCACCGGCCACCGCCGTGCCTTCGACCGCAGCGATGATCGGGACATTGGGGCGCCATGTGCGCCACAGCGCCTTCCATGGCAGGTCGGGATCTTCAGCGAGGCGACCCTGGACGTCGACTCCACCGTCGTCGTCGCCATGGCCTCCCGCCATCTCCTTGAGGTCAGCTCCCGAACAGAAATTCCCGCCGGCCCCGGTGACCACGAGTACCCGAACCTCCGGATCCTCATCAGCTTCGAGGCAGGCATCCAGGAACCGGACGAGCATTTCGCCATTGATGGCGTTCTGACGCTCAGGTCGGTTGAGCGTGACGATCATCAGGTGATCCTGGCGTTCGGTCAGTACAGCAGTCATCAGGTTCTCCCCTTTGGTAATGCTTGCGAACCCTATTCGGATTTCTGCAACATGTTCTGGTCGACGGTTAGTTTGCAGCCATGAGCAGGTTGCAGCCGTGAGCAGGGTCTACATCCATGAGTTCGTGGACGTGATCGGCACCAAACGTTCGTTGTATCAGCATCACATGACCGCCAATTGGGTTCCCGAGGGAGGACCACTTCGGCGACAGCGGTGTTTCGGAGTCTTCTCACTTGTCGGCTCCACGGGCCGTTGGCCACAGGTGATCAACATCTGGGAATACGACTCGTGGGATGA
>JAUXGW010000120.1 GCA_030621865.1 Actinomycetes bacterium | reverse complement strand
GTCAGAGGCCGGTAGGGCCGCAGGATCTTGTTGCCGCGCTGGAGACAAGAAGCAAGAAGGAAGTAACAGGGATGAATGGAAATTGGAGTGAGCACAAATGACGATGGGGTCAGCGTGTGCTTCATGTGGCTCAGAGGGTCTTCAGACTGTTGCAGTCATTGAGGATCTCCCGGTACACGTCGGGGTTCTCTGGTCAACTCCGGAAGCGGCCAAGGCGTGTGCAAAGGGCCGGATGCAGCTTGAGTTCTGTCCAACATGTGGCCTGTTGGCCAACACCGCTTTCGATCCCGACCTCCTTGACTACACCCTCGAATATGACAATTCTCTGCACGCGTCGGCCATCTTCCGCGAGTTCGAATCGGGTCTGATCGAGGATCTCGTCACCCGCCATGAGCTGACCGACAAACGGATTGTGGAAATCGGCGGCGGCGCGGGCCGCCTTCTGGACATGCTGGCTTCAGCGGGGAACAACCATGGCATCGGGTTCGATCCGAGTATCGGGGAGGATCGAACATCCGCTGATGGACTGGTTTCGCTGCGCGCCGAGTTCTTCACCAACTCAACGGAACTCGATGGTTTCGACCTGTTGTGCTGCCGTCAGGTGCTCGAACACGTGCCAGACCTTCACGGCTTCCTCGACCCCATTTCGGCAACGATGAAAGCCAACCCGAACGCCGTCGCATACTTTGATGTCCCCAACACCTCCATGTTGCTCAGCGATCTGTCCGTCTGGGATCTCATCTATGAGCACTGCTACTACTTTCTTGAAGAAAGTCTGCGGTCTCTGATGCTCTCGGTCGGCCTTGCGCCTGACCGGATCTGGCCCTCGTTCGATGGTCAGTTCCTGAGTCTGGAAGCCAGTGCCGCTGCCAGCGGATCCGCGGGATCGACCTCGCGTCCGACAACCGTGTCCGATGAGCTGGCTGCAGCCGTAAACGCGTTCGCCGGCCACCTGGACCAGCGTCGGGCCGAGTGGACGAATCGGCTGGCCGATGCTCGGGCCTCCGGAAAACGAATCGCAATCTGGGGTGCTGGTGCGAGGGCAGTCAGCTTTCTCAGCATGCTCGGCGTCACCGACGAGGTTGCCTACCTGGTGGACGCCAATGAACGCAAACAGGGCACATTCATGGCAGGCAGCGGCCATGCGATCCTCCCTCCGGCACGATTGGCAGAGGACCCGGTGGACATCGTGATCATTGTGAACGGGATATATGAGGAGGAGATCGGTGGTCTCCTGCAAGACATGGACGTCGACTCAACTCTGGTGGTGGCATGACCAACGACACGGCGCAAGCCAATGACACAGCACGAGCAGCAGACATAGCCCGAGCTGCGGACCCAACGGGAGGACCGTGCCGCTTCTGCGGTACGGAACTGAAACAGCAGTTCGTTGACCTTGGCATGTCACCTCTGTCCGAAAGTTTTGTTCCTGCGGATCAACTCAACACAATGGAGGCCTTCTTTCCCCTGAAGGTCTGGGTGTGTGGAGAGTGCTTTCTGGTACAGCTCCAGGAATACGTCGCTCCGGAGGACATCTTCCGCGAGTACGCCTACTTCTCGAGTTACTCCACTGCATGGCTCCAGCACGCGTCGGATTATGTGGAGGCCATGACGGAGCGATTCGCAATGGATTCTGACTCTCTGGCGGTGGAACTCGCTTCGAACGACGGCTACCTGCTCCAGTACTTCGTGGAACGCGAGATACCGGTACTCGGCATCGAACCAGCGTTCAACGTTGCCAAAGATGCCGAGGCTCGGGGTGTGCCGACGCGGACCGAGTTCTTCAGCGCCGAATACGCCGAAGAACTTCGCTCCGAAGGGCTGGCGGCAGACCTGATCGCTGCCAACAACGTGCTGGCCCAGGTTCCGGACCTGAATTCCTTCGTGGAAGGCATCCGGATTCTGCTCGCGGACGAGGGAGTGGTGACCATCGAGTTCCCTCACCTTCTCCGTCTGATGGAGGAGAACCAGTTCGACACCATCTATCACGAGCATTTCTCGTACTTCTCCCTCATCACCACACAGAAGGTGTTCTCCGCACACGGTCTGCGGGTCTTCGATGTCGAGGAACTCTGGACCCACGGTGGATCGTTGCGCATCTTCGGGTGCAGAACCGACGCGTCGCATGAAACCGCGGAACGTGTTGCGGAACTTGAAGCGCGCGAAATTGAATTCGGGTTGGATTCACTGTCGGGGTACACCGGATTCGAGGAACAGGTGCGGGAGACGAAACGCTCGCTCCTTGAATTCCTCATTTCCGAAAAACGCGCTGGCAAACGAATCGTCGGCTACGGAGCCCCGGGCAAGGGAAACACGCTTCTCAACTACTGCGGGATCCGCGAAGACTTCATCGACTTCACGGTGGACAGGAATCCCTACAAACACGGACGCTTCCTGCCGGGAACCCATATTCCCATTCATGCTCCCGAGGCACTCGATGAGGCCAAACCTGATCTCGTGTTGATCCTGCCGTGGAACCTCCGCGACGAGATATCGGAGCAGCTTTCCTACATTCGGGACTGGGGCGGAAAGTTCGTTGTCCCGATCCCCACCGTTGAGGTGTTCTGAATGAAGGTTGTGCTGTTCTGCGGCGGTCAAGGGATGCGGATGCGAGAGTTCTCGGAATCCATTCCCAAGCCGATGGTGCCCATCGGAACCCGGCCGGTGTTGTGGCACCTGATGCGCTACTACGCCCACTATGGCCACAAGGATTTCATTCTGTGCCTTGGCTACAAGGGTGAAGCCATCAAGGAGTACTTCCTCGACTACAAGGAATGGCTCTCAAACGACTTCGTTCTGTCCGAGGGAGGACGGAAGGTTGATCTGCTCGCAAGTGATGCCGAGGACTGGCGGATGACCTTCGTGGACACCGGTATGCGGGCGAACATCGGTGAGAGACTGATGGCAGTTCGTGAGCACCTCGAAGGTGAAGAGGTATTTCTCGCGAACTATGCCGACGGTCTCACCGACGCTCCTCTGCCCAGGCTGATCGAACACTTCGAGACCCAGCAACGCGTTGCTTCGTTCCTCTGTGTTCAGCCCAGCCAGTCGTTTCACGTCGTCAAATTTGACGAATCAGGTGGGGTATCCGCCCTTGAATCCGCGGATGAGTCGGGATTGCGGGTCAACGGAGGGTTCTTCGTACTCAACCACCGGATCTTTGACTACATGCGACCCGGTGAAGAACTGGTGCACGAACCGTTCGAACGGCTCATCGCAGACAATCAGCTGACCGCATACAACCATGACGGGTTCTGGGCTGGAATGGATACGTTCAAGGACCGTCAGGAACTGGACGAAACTTACCAGCGCGGCGGCGCTCGGTGGGAGGTCTGGAAGCCTCCAATCGATTAACAGACGCAATCGACATGCTGCTACTTCCGATCCTTCAAAACGCCGCACCGGAGCCCACGGTTCTTCTGCTCGGCGCACATTCTGATGACATCGAGATTGGCTGTGGTGGCACAGTCCTGCGTCTGGTCGAGTCATGGCCGCGGGCACGGTTTCACTGGGTTGTGTTCTCCGCTGATGAGGACCGCGAGGTCGAGGCAAGGTCAAGCGCCGCCGGCTTCCTCGAGAACGCATCGAATACCACGGTCGAGGTGCTCCGATTCCGCGAGAGCTACTTTCCGTCGGTCCATGACCAGCTCAAGGACGAGTTCGAACGTCTCAAGGGGCGTGTGGACCCTGACCTCGTCTTCACCCACCGCCTTGATGACCGACATCAGGACCATCGCACGATCTCGGAACTGACTCACAACACATACCGCGATCACTTCGTGCTCGAATATGAGATCCCCAAGTTCGATGGTGATCTGGGTCGAACTCCGGTCTACGTCCCGCTCGACTCAGCTCAGATGGATACCAAGGTCAACCTGTTGATGGAGAACTTCGCTTCCCAGAGGGATCGCTCGTGGTTCGATCCCGACACATTCCGGGGACTTGCCCGGATCAGGGGAGTGGAGTGCAACGCTCCGGGCCGATTCGCTGAAGGCTTCCACGGCCGAACGGTCGTGATGGGCTTCGCCGACGACGTCGACTAGAAGAACGCGATCCCACCATTGCGATCGGTGATCCACGACCGCGAAAGCGACCGAATTCCGTTTGAATCGCGAAGGTCTGTTCGGGATCGTCCGGACTCACCCGCCACTGATTCGAGTCAACGGCCGCCAGGCAGCGGAACAATTGCCCATGGCTGCTTGTGGCGCCGTCGGGGGTCGGGCGCCAGACTCGGTACAAGGGCGCCGCGCCGGTCGCGGTTTCCGCGCCCGTGTGGGGCACATCCCGATCGGGCAACCACCGGTCCCAAACAACTTCTGAGGAGTCAACAATGAGAGTTCTGGTCACAGGTTCCACTGGCTACATCGGCTCGGTTCTGATGCCCATGCTCAAAGACGCCGGGCACGATGCTGCCGGGATCGACCTCAAACTGTTCGAGTCCTGCACACTTGGCACCGCTCCCCAGAACGAGCCCCCTACCGAGATTGTGGACGTCCGGGACCTCCAACCGAAGCATCTCGACGGATTCGACGCTGTTGTGCATCTCGCCGCCCTCTCCAACGATCCGCTCGGAGATCTCAACCCGGATCTCACCTATGAGATCAACCACCGTGCATCGGTGCGGTTGGCCGAACTGGCAAAACAACAGGGTGTGGGCCGATACATCTTCGCCTCATCATGCAGCCTCTATGGCGCCGGAGAAGGGTTCCTGGACGAGGAAGCACCATTCAACCCGCTCACTCCCTACGGGGAATCAAAGATCCTCACCGAACGCGATGTCTCGCCGCTGGCCGACGACAACTTCAGCCCCACCTTCCTGCGCAATGCCACCGCGTACGGGCTTTCTCCCAGGCTCCGAGCAGATCTGATGGTCAACAATCTGGTTGGTCACGCAGTTACCACCGGCCAGGTGCTGATCAAGAGTGATGGCACCCCCTGGCGTCCGTTGGTCCACGTGTCCGACATTTGCGGTGCCGTACTGGCCATGCTCGAGGCAAGTCGGGAACGGGTCCACAACCAGGCCTTCAACATAGGTTCCACCGCCGAGAACTATCAGGTGCGAGATGTCGCCGAACTCGTGCAGGCCGCCGTTCCCGGTTCGGAGATCACCTTCGCTCCCGGAGCCTCCGCCGACGCACGTGACTACCGGGTGGACTTCGCGAAGGTCACGGAAATGGTTCCGGAGTTTCGTCCGCAGTGGACGGTGCCCACAGGCATAGAACAAATGCGCGATGCATTCGTCGAGGCCGGTCTCGAACTCGAGGATCTCGAAGGTGAGCGCTTCATGCGCATCCAGAGGGTTCAATCGCTCATCGATGACGGCCAGATCGACTCGTCACTTCGCCCAGTAACAACCTGACCATGGCCCGGCCCACCGCTGATACAACCGACCGGGAACGATCGGATTACTCATCAGCCACCGGAAACCCGATGCAGTGCCTTTGCTGTGGGCATGACTCCCTCGAGTTGTTCCACACGGTCCGCGGCGTCCCCGTCAACAATTCCCTGCTGCTCGATAGCGCGGAGGAGGCACGCACCCTCCCGGTCGGCGACCTGGACCTCGGTTGTTGTGTGAGGTGTGGGTTCATCCAGAACACCGCATTCGATTCCTCGCTGGTCGACTATGGCGATGGCTACGAGGACACTCAGGCCCACTCCGGGCACTTCGTCGAGTTCGCAACTGAGCTGTCGCGCGGACTCATCGAGCGCCACGGACTGGAGAATTCACGCACCCTGGAGATTGGCTGCGGAAAGGGCGACTTTCTCAGGCTGCTATGTGGACTGACCGGTGGATCTGGAGTTGGATACGATCCAGCACTCGGCCCCGGTGCGCTGGAGACGACCACTGATCGCCTGGACTTCCACGCCGAGCCGTACACAGAGTCCACACGAGAGGCCGCCGATCTCGTTGTCTGCCGACACACACTCGAGCACATACCGAACGTCGCCGGGTTCGTCGGGATGCTCCGCAATTCCTTGCATGAGGAGACACCAGTGGTGTTCTTCGAGGTGCCCGACACACTGAGGATCCTTCGGGAGGGTGCCTTCTGGGATCTGTATTACGAGCACTGTTCCTACTTCACCGGCCCCACGCTGCAGTGGCTCTTTGCATCCCAGGGTTTTGAAGTGCTGGATCAGACACTGGGTTTCAACGACCAATATCTCCTCCTGGAGGCGCGGCCCTCCAGTGGCACTCCGGGCACGATCCCGATGGTTGAACACGCGAGTTTCATCCGCAACGAGGCAAGAGCATTTGCCGATCGTGTAGAAGAGATGCGAAATGCGTGGAAATCTCGTATCATGGGCTGGCGTTTGGAGGGCAGGACAATGGTGATCTGGGGGGCCGGATCAAAAGCGGTCGGTTACTTGGCAGCGACAGGTGTCGGTGCCTCGATTTCTGCTGTGGTTGACATCAATCCGCGCAAGCGCGGTCGCTTCCTTCCTGGGTCGGCTCTCCGCGTGATCTCACCGGATGACCTTCTGGACATGGACCCCGACGTGGTCATTGCCATGAATCCTGTGTATGAATCGGAGATCACCAACGATCTCCGGTCCCGCGGGCTGAATGCGGAGGTTGTAGCTGTATGAACACCCGTCGCCGCCGTCGCAATAGCGGGACATTGTGGACCGCACTCCTTGCCTTCGCGGCTCTGGTGGGTTTTGTCCTCGTTCCAGCATCTCCCTCTGCTGCTGCTGAGGGTTCGTTGGTTTCTGATGATTTTTCGGCTGGGTTGTTGGATCCGGTGTGGTCTGTTGTTGATTCTGTTGGTGATGGGTCTGTGTCGTTGGTGGGTCAGGGCAGTGTTGATGCTCGGTTGTCGTTGGCGGTTCCTGCCGGGTCGAATCATGATGCGTATCAGCCGAATGAGTCGTTGCGGGTGATGCAGTCGGTGTCTGATGATGATTTCGAGATGGTGGTGAAGTTCGATTCGATTCCGGAGTTGGTTTATCAGGAGCAGGGGATTCTGGTTGAGGCTGACAGCAACAATTGGCTTCGTTTCGGTGTGCATCGTTCTTCGGCTGGTTTGCGGGCGTTTGTTGGCAAGGTTGTTGGGGGTTCTTGGGCCACGGTGAGTAACACGGTGGCTTCTGGGGGGTCTTCGTCGGTTTGGTTGCGGGTGAGTCGTTCGGGGGATACCTGGAGTTATGCGACTTCTGGTGATGGTGTTGGGTTCACTGCTGCGGCGTCGTTCTCTCAGTCTTTGTCTGTGTCGAACGCGGGTGTGTTCGGTGGGAACTATTCGAGTTCTGAGCCTTCTGCTCCTGCGTATGAGGCGTTGGTTGATTATGTGTTCAACACTGCGTCTCCGATCGTTTTTGAGGATCCTGTTGGTGCTCCGGTTGCGTTGACGACTTCGGTGGTTGGTTCGGGTTCGGTTGTGCGGTCTCCTGATGCTGGGTCTTATCCGGTGGGCAGTGTTGTTGAGTTGTCTGCGGTGCCGGATCCGGGTTGGTCGTTTGCGGGTTGGTCTGGTGATGTGGTTTC
>JAUXGW010000387.1 GCA_030621865.1 Actinomycetes bacterium | reverse complement strand
TCGCCCGCTCCATGAACGGATCATGGACGCAGAAGTTTCAGAACGGATCGACCCAGATTGATTCCGATCACCAAGTGGTTACCCAAGTACAACAAGACGCTCCTCAGGCCGGACACCGTGGCCGGGCTCACGGTCTGGGCCCTCCTGGTTCCGGAGGCGATGGCGTATGCCGAACTCGCCGGCATGCCGCCCGAGACCGGACTGTACGCCGCGCTCGGAGCAATTGTCGGGTACGCGATCTTCGGCACCTCCAAACAGCTGTTCGTGGGTCCCAGCTCCACCGTGGCGATCCTGTCGCTGTCCACAGTGGCGGCGGTTGCGAGCAACGGCGACGCAATCCAGCTCTCCATCGCGCTAGCGCTACTCGTCGGCGTGATGTACATCTTCTTCGGGTTGCTCAAACTCGGCTTCATCAGTGTTTTCATGTCGAAATCGGTGCTCACTGGCTTCACATTCGGCCTTGGCCTCACCATTGCCATCGGCCAGATGGACAAACTCCTGGGTGTTGAAGGCGGATCCGGCAACTTCGTGGAAAAGCTCAAGGCGCTGATCGAAGCTCTCCCGGACGTCCACGGATTGAGCGCCACCATCGGATTGGTTGCCTTGGTGATACTTCTGCTGAGCCGCAAGTTTTTCGGACACAGCGTACCCATGGCCTTGATCGTGGTCTTCGGCTCAATCGCATTGTCGGTCTGGCTCGGCTGGGAGTCCAAGGGTGTGCATGTGGTCGGCGACATCCCCGCCGCAATCCCTGGTTTCACCGTCCCCGATGTGACCCTTGCCGAGATCATCAGTCTGGTGCCGGGCGCCCTGGGGATCGTGATCGTCGGATACGCCGAGTCGTTCGGCGCGGCGCAGACCTACGCCAGGAAACACGAATACGAAATCGATGCGGACCAGGAACTGATCGCGCTCGGAGCAGCCAACGTTGGCGCCGGTATGCTCGGAGGATTCACGGTCGACGGGAGCCTGTCGAGAACCGCCGCAGGCGACGAGGCCGGCGGCCGCACACAGATGGCAATGCTGATCTGCGGGGTGATCACATTCGTCACGATTCTTGCGCTCACTCCCCTGTTCGAGGAACTGCCCGAGACAATTCTGGCTGCGATCGTCATCTCAGCCGTCTGGGGAACCTTCAACGTCGCCGAGATGCGGCGGATATGGCACTCGAACCGGCTCGATTTCGCTGCTGCACTGGCAGCCCTCATCGGCGTGTGCGTGGTCGACCTGCTGCCGGGTCTCATGATCGCGGTTCTGCTCTCGTTCATCCTCATGATCTACAAGTCGTCCAAACCCGAGATGCCGAAACTCGGGAAGCTTCCTGCCGGCCCATATGTGGACGAAAACCGCTGGCACACCGAGCCCACCCCCGGCCTCCTGATCGTCCGACTCGACGGTCCCCTCTTTTTCGCCAATTCACAAGGATTTGGGGAACGAGTGAAGGAACTGCTTCGTGAGGAGGACGAACCGCCCGGGACCGTGATCCTCAATCTGGAGACCACGAACTACATCGATACCGATGGCACCGACACACTGCGCTCGATCAAGGAGATGCTCAGCGACCGCGACATCCAACTACTGGTCGCCCGGCTCAACCAGGAGGGCCGCGAAGCGATCATGAACTCCGGCAAGGAAGGCGACTTCGCTCCGGAGGACTTCTTCCCATCGGTCCGCCTGGCTGTGAAGGCAACCACCGGTGCGGCCGAGGACGAAGTGGATTTCCTCGTCAGACGAGCCCAGAA
>JAUXGW010000062.1 GCA_030621865.1 Actinomycetes bacterium | reverse complement strand
GGCAACGATGGCCGTTCCGCGGCCCGGCTCCTCAGAGCCAGGGGTGTGCGGGTTGCCGTGGTTGATGCCGCTGACAAGACCGCAGCACTGCCCCCGGCCGACCTCGTGATCGACGCCGCCTACGGAACCGGCTTCAGGGGAACCTTTCAGTCACCGGAGCTGCTTGGTCGCGCGGCTGTGGCTCCCGTTCTGGCCGTTGACATTCCTTCCGGGATCGATGGCCTGACCGGCGTTGCCTCCGGTGACCCCATGCCCGCTGCCCGCACGGTGACGTTCGCCGCGTTGAAACCCGGTCTCCTCCTTGGTGACGGTCCGGCCCACAGCGGCGAAGTTGTGATGGTGGACATCGGGCTGGACACCTCCTCGGCCAAGGCACACTTCGTGGAACCGAGTGACGTGCTCTCCCTGGTCCCGTCACGCGCCCCGAGCGCACACAAGTGGCGCAACGCAGTCTGGGTGATCGCGGGATCACCCGAGATGCCCGGAGCCGGGTGGTTGTGCGCTCGCTCCGCGATGCGGTCCGGTTCGGGGTATGTGCGCATGTCCAGTCCTGGTGTTGATCACCCCGATGGTCCCACCGAGGCGGTCGGGTACGCCCTGGCGGCCTTCGGATGGGCAAGGGAAGTGATCGACAGTGATGTTCAGCGCTTCGGTGCCCTGGTGATTGGCCCCGGACTGGACGGTGATCCCGCAGGAAACCTCGAGGAGTTCTCCGAACTGCGCCGTGTCGACACACCCTGTGTTCTCGACGGTGGAGCGTTGCGGATAGCAACCGCCGAGAACTTTCCACGATTCGACCGTTTACCGGTGATGACACCTCATGACGGGGAGTTCACCGGATTGATGGGCGGTCCCCCCGGAGCTGACCGCATCGCTGCCGCCAGAACGGCGGCCTGCCAACTGGGTGCGGTGGTGTTGCTGAAGGGTCCGACCACGGTGGTGGCTGACCCTGTTGGCCAGGTCCTGGTGAGTACCAGCGGCGATGAACGCCTCGGCACCGCAGGTTCGGGGGATGTTCTGGCCGGGATGATCGGAGCAAATCTTGCTCTGGGTGCGGAGCCGTTGGCAGCGGCCGGCGCGGCAGCGGTTCTGCACGGGATGGCCGGTCGGGCTGCGGGCGAGTCGGGGGTTGTCGCAGATGACATCGCCGAGGCGATTCCAGCCGCCCGTTCGTATCTCCTGGACTGATGTGACCGCCCAGTCTGTGCTGCTGAGACACAGTTTGTGCTGCTGAGACCTCAGAGTCTCTGCTGATGTGACCGCAAGGCCTCGGAGAGGCTTTAGCCTTTCAGGTGTGACCAGACACGCACGGGTAGAAGTTGATCTGGATGCGATTGCACACAATGTGTCCACTCTGGCGGCCTTGGCACCTGAATCGCGGTTCTGTGCGGTCGTGAAGGCGGATGCCTATGGCCACGGTGCTCTCAGGGTGGCCCCGGTTGCGCTTGCTGCGGGCGCGGATCTGCTCGGAGTGGCTCTGGTGCAGGAGGGTGCCGCACTTCGCGACGCTGGAATCGACGCACCCATCTTGTTGCTGTCCGAACCTCCGGCCGACGAACTGGCCGAAGCCTGGAACCTGGGACTCACTCCCACGCTCTATCACCGGGAGTCGATCGCAGCCGCGCAGGAGGCAGTGTCAGATCACGGCCGCTGGGGAGTACATCTGAAGGTTGACACCGGCATGCACCGGGCGGGAGTGTCGCCCTCCGAAGCCGTCGATCTGGCAGCGCGGGCCATGGCGTCTTCGAGACTGGTGCTGGAAGGTGTGTTCACACACATGGCCGTGGCCGACGATCCCGGCCGATCGGAGACCGCACAGCAACTCGCTGCATTCCTGGCAGTGGTGGATGAATTGCGGGCCCGTGGAATCGACACGGGAATGCTGCATGCCTCCAACTCGGCCGGACTCATCACCCATCCGGCAACGCGTCTGGACATCGTCCGGTGCGGCATCGCCATTTATGGCGTTCTGCCGGCTCCCGGCATTGGTGAAGATCTGGAATTGCGTCCAGCGATGACGGTCAGCTCCGAGGTCTCCCGAATCGGCATTGTCCGGGCGGGAGAATCGTTGAGTTACGGACTCCGGCACAGCTTCGAGGAGGACACGCTCGTGGCCACAGTTCCCGTGGGATATGCCGACGGGATGACCCGGCGGTTGTGGACCCGGGGTGGAGAGGTCCTGATCCGCGGTCAGCGCCGGCCGATTCGTGGTGTCATCACCATGGATCAATTCATGGTGGAACTCGGCGCTGCGGATTCCTCCGAGGCCCGCTCCATCGAGCGTGGTGAGGAAGTGGTGATGCTCGGTTCGCAGGCCGCCAGTGCGGGTGATCCCGACGAAGTGTTCCCTGAGCGTTGGGAAGGTGTGCTTGCGGTCGAATGCGAGCAAATCGATGCCTGGGAATGGGCTGAACGGGTTCAAACCATTGCGTATGAGGTGATCTGTGGTTTCTCGCCGAGGCTGAGGCGGGTGTACCACGGTGGCTGATGTACCGAGCACTCTGCAGGTCGTGCTCCTGGAGCCGTACTTCACGGGCTCACACAGGGCCTGGGCCGAAGGTTGGCAGCGGCACAGCGCCCATCAAATCCACCTGCTGACCCAGCCGGGAACTCACTGGCGTCACCGGATGATGGCTTCAGCCGTGCCTCTGGCAGAGATGCTTCGCGAGCACATGGTCACTCATGGCCGGCCGGACGTGATCGTGGCTTCGGACATGGTTGACCTGGCGACCTTCCTTGGACTCTGTCGTGAGGAGCTGGCCGGTGTTCCGGCTGTGATGTACCTGCATGAGAATCAGCTCACGCAGCCTGTGAGTCCCAATGGCATGGGTGGGAGGCGCGACCGCCACCTCGGCTGGACGAATTGGCGCAGCATGCTGGCCGCAACCGAGGTCTGGTTCAACTCCCTGTGGCAGCGCGATTCGATGATCGTGGCATTGGGGGAATTGCTGGCAGGTGGTCGTGCCGAGGACGACCAGACCGGGCTCATGGCGGCGGCCCAGACCACCTGGCGCACCCGACCGGTGGGATGTGATCTGGGTGACCTTCTCACCGCTGATCGAATCAGCTCGAGTGTCGAGCGGGGAGAACCCCTTGTCCTGTGGAATCACAGATGGGCACATGACAAGGGGCTTGACGTTGCGGTCGCTTCGCTGCGGTCGCTGGCCGATCAGGGCGAACAATTCCAGGTGGCAGTCGTGGGCTTCGATGATCACCACGACCCTCGGCGGGTCCACGCCTTGCTGGGACCATTGGGTGACCGCGTGGTTCATCAGGGGTGGTTGCCCGCCGATGAGTACCGCGATCTCCTGCGGTCCGCGGATGTGGTGCTGGCGTCGGCTCGACAGGAGAACTTCGGCATTGCAGTCGTGGAAGCTGTTTCGGCCGGTTGTGTTCCCGTGGTTCCCGATGCGCTGGCGTATCCGGAGACCATCAGCGACCCGGCCCTGCGTTATGCGCCGGGCAGGCTGACCACCCAATTGCGCGAAGTGCTCGCAGACCTCGAAGGTTGGCGGCTCCGGACGGAGCCCGTGCGGGAGTCGCTGTCGAGATACGACTGGTCAGAAGTCGCTCCCGCGGATGACGCCGTGCTGGAGGCACTGGTGGCAGGCTCGGTTGCCCGGGCAGCGAACGCAGGACCGCAGTGGAGCGGTCAGTGACTTCGAGTGGACCGTGGATCTGGAGTGGACCGTGGATCTGGAGAGCAGCCAGTGATCTGGGGCGCACAGTGATCTGGAGTGCACAGTGATCTGGAGTGCGCAGTGATCTGGGAGATACCCGGGATCACGGTCGGTCACATGACGAATGCGGCTGACCGAACTGGCTGCACGGTGGTGCTTGCCGCGGAACCGGTCACTGCCTCCGGTGAGGTGAGGGGTTCGGCCCCCGCCACCCGTGAGTTTGCCTTGCTCGATCCAATGGCAACCGTGCAGCAGATCGACGCAGTGGTGCTCTCGGGTGGATCTGCTTTTGGTCTGGCAGCCGGACAAGGGGCGATGTACGAACTCGAAGCCGCCGAGCGAGGTTTTCCCACGCCCTGGGGTTCGGTTCCGATAGTGGTGGGCATGTCGCTGTTTGATCTGCCGGTGGCAACCCCCGGAATTCGCCCCACCGAGTCCGACGGTCGCATGGCGGTCCGCGAGGCGCTCGCCGGAGGTGACCGGACGCTGGGAAGGGTGGGCGCCGGCACCGGCGCAACGGTGGGGGGATGGCGCGGAGATGACCATGCAGTAGACGGTGGGCTGGTGGGTGGTTTGGCCGAAACCGGAGATCTGAGGGTCGCGTGCCTGCTGGCGGTGAACGCCTGGGGAGATGTGGCCGGTCACGGGGAATCACATCTTGGTGAACCCAGTCTTTCCGCGCGCGGTTCTGGCGCTCGCGGTGCTGGCGCGCGTGGTTCTGGATTGACCAACACCACGATCGGGGTGATTGCCACCAACGGTTCATTGGACAAGGTGGGTTGCCAGCACACGGCCAGAGGTGCCCATGACGGGTTGGCAAGAGCGATCAATCCTCCCCATGCGTCCTTTGACGGGGATGCGTTCGTGGCCATGTCCGCTGGTGAGGTTCAGGCCTCGATCGACGAGGTTCGATGGCTCACCGTGAAGTGTGTGGACGAAGCCATCCGTTCCCTGGGTTCGGCCGCGTGAGCGAATGCGAGTGAGTCCATGCCCGCGAATCGTTACTGACCTCACGATGCAGCGGCGTGGGCGTTCCTCCGGTGGGCTGTCGGTACACTCTCAACGTGTCCGAACCGCCCCCTCCGGCTTTCGAAGATCTTCGTATGCAGGCGTTGCGATGCACGGAGTGCCGCCTGTGTGAGACCCGCAACTCGGTTGTGTTCGGCATGGGTGATCCGCACGCCGACCTCATGTTCGTGGGCGAAGGTCCTGGTGCGGAGGAGGACAAACAGGGATTGCCGTTCGTTGGCCGGTCGGGGAAACTTCTCGATCGCCTCATGGCCGAGGAGATGGGCCTCACCCGCGAGACTGCCTTCATCGCGAACGTGGTGAAGTGTCGCCCTCCGGACAACCGTGATCCCAAGCCCGATGAGATTGCGTCCTGTCGACCGTATCTGGAAGAACAGATCAGAATCGTCGATCCCAAGGTGATCATCACGTTGGGCAATTTCTCGTCCCGCCTGCTTCTGGACACCAAAGTGGGAATCACCAGACTTCGATCCCACGCCTACGGCTACGGCGATTCTGTGTTGGTGCCCACACTGCACCCGGCGGCCGTGCTGCGGGGCGGAGGAGCGGCGATGGCGAACATGCGAGCAGATCTGGTTCGGGCCAAGATGATCGTTTCGGGTGGACCGGCGAACACGATCACGGTCGGGGCGATCGCTTCATGAGTGAACCGCCCATCTCGATTCAGACGACCAGTGTCGAACAGACCCGCGAATTGGCTTCCCGGTTGTCGGAGTTGGCCCGCGCCGGCGACCTGATCGTCCTCTCCGGTGCCCTGGGATCGGGCAAGACCGCCTTCGCCCAGGGTTTCGCCACCGGCTTGGGAGTGACCGAGCACGTGACCAGTCCCACTTTTGCGCTTGTGCAGTCGTACTCAGGACGTCTGGACCTGCATCATCTGGATGTGTACCGGTTGGATCACGTCAACGAAGCTCTGGACCTCGGTTTGGCGGAAATGCTGGATGACAATGCCGTGGTGGTCATCGAGTGGGGCGACACTATCGCTCCGGTTCTGCCACATCAGTATCTGGAGATTCACCTGAGCCATGGAACAAACACCGAGTCCAGACTTGTCGACCTTCGCCCGGTGGGTGATGGTTGGCAGGCGCGCCACCGTGCACTGAGAGCCGTGATCACGAATGTCGACGAATCCCCCTCGGAGAACTGATGTTCATCCTCGGAATCGAAACCGCCACCGAAACGGCTGGCTGTGCCATAGGCGGACATGAGGGAGTCATTTCCTCGACCCACTGCTCCAGCCCTCGCAGGCACGCTGAGAACCTGACTCCGGCGATCGAGTTCATCTGCAAGCAGGCCGGAATGTCGCTGTCCGAGATTCGCACGGTTGCGGTCGATGTCGGTCCCGGGCTGTTCACGGGACTGCGTGTGGGGCTGGCCACAGCCAAGGCGATCGCCTTCGCTCTTCGAGTGCCGATGGTCGGCGTATCAAGTCTTGACCTTCTGGCGTTCCCCGTCCGCTTCAGCCCCCGCCTCATCACCGCTGCGATTGATGCCCGCCGCGGGGAGATCTACTACTCGTTCTACCGCCAGGTGCCAGGAGGAGTGCAGCGTTTGTCGGATCCGGTTGTTGGAAGCCCTGAAGACCTTGCATCGGAGTTGCTCGCCGCTGGCGACGAAGTTCTGCTCGTGGGAGACGGTGCCCACAGATACTGCGAGGTGTTCGAAGGTCTGGCGAAGGTGGAGGTTGTGGACCGTGCCAACAGCACTCCGTCTGCAGCGTCCCTGGTTCAGTTGGCCCACGCCAGGGCCCTGCGCGAGGAGTTTGAGCAACCCGACGCGATCGAGCCGATCTACCTGCGCAGGCCGGATGCGGAAATCAACTGGACCACGAGGCACGACTGATGGCAGCCGAACCCCGATCCGTGCAGCATGTGTCGGACCGTTCCGGTCAGTCGGACGGAAGCGGTGTGTCAATTGTTGCGATGCGCCGACGCCACCTGCGCGCCGTCACCGTGATCGAGCAGGCGGTCAATCCGCATCCCTGGTCGCTGAACCTGTTCTCCGGTGAGCTTCGAATGCCGAGCAGTCGTATCTGGTTCACCGCCATTGAAGGCAACGATGTACTGGGATTCAGCGGCCTGATGGTGACCCACGACGAAGCGCACATCACCAACATCGCTGTGCATCCCGATCATCACCGCAGAGGGATCGGATCGAGGCTTCTTCTGGCGCTGTTCAATGCCGGCGTCGAGGCCGGAGTGATGGACGTGACCCTGGAGGTACGGGCCTCCAACGGTGCGGCGCAAGCGATGTACTCCGCGTTCGGATTTGCTCCGGGCGGAATCCGCAGGGATTACTACCAGGACAATTCGGAGGACGCCGTCATCATGTGGGCCAATGACATCGGATCCCGGGCGGAAGTCGACCGGCGGGCCGCAATCCGCGACCGTCTCCTGCCTGACCCGAAAGTGGATCCCGATGCCCGCTGAAACCCGCGACTCGATGGTGCCCGGACTCCCCTCGGGTGACCCCGGTCCCGACACACTGGTCCTGGGGATCGAGACGAGCTGCGACGAAACCGCGGCCGCCTGTGTTCGCGGTGGCACGGAAGTCCTTTCCTCGGTGGTCTCCTCCCAGGTCGACCTTCATGCCCGATATGGCGGGGTGGTGCCCGAGGTTGCAAGCCGCGCCCACAACGAACTGATCATCCCCGTGCTGGCCCAGTCAATGGTGGAAGCCGGTGTTGAAGGCCCGGATGTGGATGCGGTTGCCGCCACAACCGGACCGGGGCTCATAGGTGCGTTGCTGGTCGGCGTGTCGGCAGCCAAGGCTCTGGCCTTGACCTGGGACGTGCCGTTCGTGTCGGTCAACCACCTGGAAGCGCACCTTTACGCGGCGTTGCTGGATGAACCTGATCTCGAGTTTCCGCTGCTTGTACTTCTCGTATCCGGTGGTCACACGATGATCGTGGAGATGGACGGCCATGGCGACTATCGCCTGATCGGCCAGACCCTTGATGACGCGGCGGGCGAAGCCTTTGACAAGGTGGCCCGCTTCCTCGGACTCGGTTACCCGGGAGGTCCGGCGATCGATGCTGCAGCACTCAACGGTGATCCCGCGGCCATACCGTTTCCCCGGCCGATGCTGAATGAGGGCTTTGACTTCTCCTTCAGCGGACTCAAGACGGCCGTGGTGAATTACGTGCGGGAGAACCCGGACGATTCCACCGAGGACATCGCTGCGAGTTTCCAGGCGGCTGTGGTCGAGGTACTCGTGGCGAAGGCCAGACGTGCGGCGAAGGCCAGCGGTGCCAAGGCGCTTGCCCTTGGTGGCGGGGTGGCTGCGAACTCCTTGCTCAGGGAGCAGTTCCTCGGTGCTTGCGCGGATGACGGGATCCAGGGTTTTCTGCCGAGCCGTGCGATGTGCACCGACAACGCCGCAATGATCGCCTCAGCCGGTTGGTACCGACTCAGCGGTGATGGTCCCAGCCCGCTCTCCACTGGTGCCAATGCCCGGGACCGCATGTTCTGAATCTGGTCACAGGTCGAAGGTGACCGTCGATGGAGGTGAGGCCGCCGGAGTGGGACAGCGCGGAAATTGCAGGAGCGGGGTTTCGCAGTCACTCGTGATGCCGACCTGAGGAGTCTCTTGGTTTCGGCGGAATTGTCCGTGTCTCGTGGACGGCCTGCTGGCACTCTCCCCATGAGACTGCTAGAGTTAGCACTCGTCCATTGAGAGTGCCAATGCACTCGGACACCCGGCCAGCCGGGGAAAGGCCCGGAATTCAGCCAGAAGATGGCCGATTCCGGGCTCGTTTATGGACACGGATTCACAATCACGGAGACATGCATGAACCTTCAGCCCCTTGAGGACCGCCTCGTCGTTCGCCCCTCCGAGGCCGACGCAACAACCGCCAGTGGCCTTGTCATTCCTGACACCGCCAAGGAAAAGCCCCAGCAGGGTGAAGTTCTGGCCGTAGGCCCGGGACGTCGCTCGGACACGGGTGATCTCATTGCTATGGATGTCGCCGTTGGTGACACGATCATCTATTCGAAGTACGGCGGCACCGAGATCAGCAGCGGTGGCGAGGATCTTCTGATCCTTCAGGCCCGCGACGTCCTCGCAACAGTCAAGTAAGACCCGACCAATTCCGCGGTCGCCCAGGGTGGCCGCTAGCAACCGCAACCAACAATCGCATCCGCTATTTGCACTGAAACAAATTTGCACTGAAACAACTGGAGAAAAAGTTACATGGCAAAGATTCTGAAGTTTGATGATGAGGCCCGCAAGAGCCTCGAGGCCGGCGTGAACCAGCTGGCCGACGCAGTGAAGATCACGATCGGCCCCAAGGGTCGAAACGTGGTGCTCGACAAGAAGTTCGGCGCCCCGACCATCACCAATGACGGTGTTTCGATCGCTCGGGAAATCGAGCTCGAGGACCCATTCGAAAACATGGGCGCCCAGCTCGTCAAAGAGGTCGCAACCAAGACCAATGACATTGCGGGTGACGGAACCACAACCGCCACGGTGCTCGCACAGGCACTGATCAGTGAAGGCCTTCGCAATGTTGCCGCCGGCGCCAATCCGATGGGCGTGAAACGTGGCATCGAGACCGCGGTTGCAGCCGGTGTTGAAGCCATCGCCGCCAACGCCAAGGAGATCGACGAGAAGTCCGAGGTCGCTCAGGTTGCCGCCATCTCTGCTGCTGATCCGGAGGTCGGCGAGGTCATTGCCAACGCGATCGACAAGGTCGGCAAGGACGGCGTGGTTACCGTTGAGGAGTCCAACACCTTCGGCATGGACCTCGAGTTCACCGAAGGCATGCAGTTCGACAAGGGTTACCTCTCGCCGTACTTCGTCACCGACCCCGAGCGTCAGGAAGCTGTTCTCGAGGATCCATACATCCTCTTCGTAAACAACAAGATCAGTTCCGTGCAGGACCTGCTTCCCCTTCTCGAGAAGGTCATGCAGGCGGGCAAGCCCCTCTTGGTCATTGCCGAGGATGTCGAGGGCGAAGCCCTTGCAACCATCGTGGTGAACAAGATCCGTGGCACGTTCAACTCCGTTGCCGTCAAGGCTCCGGGATTCGGTGAGCGTCGCAAGGCGATGTTGGCCGACATGGCCATCCTCACCGGTGGTCAGGTCATCGCCGAAGAAGTCGGCCTCAAGCTGGACACCGCCACCCTCGACCTTCTGGGTACTGCCCGCAAGGTTGTCATCACCAAGGACGACACCACCATCATCGAAGGTGGAGGCTCCAGCGATGAAGTCGATGGTCGAGTTGCGCAGATCAAGGCCGAAGTCGACAACACCGATTCCGACTGGGACCGTGAGAAGCTCCAGGAGCGTCTCGCCAAACTCAGCGGCGGGGTTGCCGTGGTCAAGGTCGGCGCGGCCACCGAGGTTGAGCTCAAGGAGAAGAAGCACCGCATCGAAGATGCGCTGTCGGCTACCCGTGCAGCCATCGAAGAGGGTGTTGTCGTCGGTGGCGGCACCGCATTGGTGCGCATCAAGCCAACGGTTGACGCCGTGGTGGAAAGCCTCGAGGGCGACGAGCAGACCGGTGCCCGCATCGTTCTGCGTGCCCTTGATGCCCCTGCTCGCCTGATTGCGGACAACGCTGGCATCGAAGGTGCCGTTGTTGTGGATCGTCTCGAGCACGAGACCGGCAGCATCGGCCTCAACGCTGCAACCGGCGAGTACGTCGACCTGTTTGACGCCGGCATCATCGACCCGGCCAAGGTCACCCGTGCTGCGCTTCAGAATGCTGCTTCCATCGCGGCCCTGTTGCTCACCACCTCGAGCCTCGTGTCCGATGCCCCGGAAGAAGCGGGCGGAATGCCTGCCGGTGGCGGCATGCCCGACATGGGCGGAATGGGCGGCATGATGTGATTCCTTCGGGAACACATCTCGCGTAGCCGAGATATTGCTGGAGGGAGGTCGGTTCGCCGGCCTCCCTCTTTCGCGTCCCGTGGCATTGTCAGGCATTGCCAGATGCCCGGGTTGGAACCAGGCAACCATTGTTGTGAACCTGTTGATGCCATCGAATTCCACGCGCTGCCTGGATTTGGGCCCGCCGGTACCCTTGGGGCATGGATACCCGACCTGACACCGATCCCGCCAAGCTCCTTTCTGACTGGATGGAGTTCGAACGCGGCGAGGAGTCACCTGGACGAGTGCTCGCGAATCTGAAGACCCACGGCATGCGAGAGGTGCTCGAGAATCTCGCTGAGGAAGCGGAGTCCAATCCGCAATGAGGCAACGTGGCGGGCCGCAGGTCATTCCCCGGCCGGATCAGAGCCGACCCGGTCGACCGGCGCCGTGGCATCAAATTCCGACTGACGCCGTCCGCGGCCTGAGTCCGGAGCAGGTTCGCGGTGCCTACCCGCTCGAGCGGATCGGCAGGCCTTCTCCGGTGGAGATCGACGGGGCCTCGCCCTCGGCCGTGCTGGTTCCTCTGTATGAGGACGAGACGGGCCTCAACGTGGTTCTGACCCGCCGATCGTGGAACCTGCGTACTCACCGGGGAGAGGTGAGCTTTCCCGGTGGTCGCACGGATGAAGGCGAGTCTCACGTCGAAGCCGCCCTTCGAGAATCGCGCGAAGAGATCGGCCTCGATGCCGATTCAGTCGAAGTGCTTGGCGAACTGGATCACCTGACAACGGTGACTCGACGCGCGTACGTGGTTCCGGTGATCGGATTGTTGCCGGAGAAGCCGCACGTCGACCTGAATCCCGGTGAAGTGGATGAGGCTCTCTTCGTGCCCTTGTCCGAACTGGTCCTTCCCGAGGTGTTCAGGGAGGAACGCTGGGGATTTGCGGGTTCGGATCGGCCGATCTATTTCTTCGAATTGTTCGGTGACACCGTTTGGGGCGCAACCGCCGCCCTGCTGCGACAGTTCCTCAGCGTGATGCTGGCGGTGGATCCCGGATCAGATGTTGATCTGGATCCGGGCCGTGGTCCGCTGGCCGGATTCAATCTCACTTGGGGTCAGGAACAGGGTCTCGTCTGACCCTGTCGCCCTGTTCCGGCGTC
>JAUXGW010000357.1 GCA_030621865.1 Actinomycetes bacterium | reverse complement strand
CCTGATGCTCCAGCAGGACAGTCCGGATGACTTTGTGATCTCCACCGGGGAAACCCACTCGGTACGCCAGTTCTGCGCGGGGGCGTTCGGTCATGCCGGACTGGACTACGAGGATTATGTGGTGATCGACGAACAGTTCTTCCGCCCAGCCGAAGTGGAATTGCTGGTCGGTGACGCGGACAAGGCACACAAGAAACTGGACTGGAAACCGGAGGTTGGGTTCCAGGATCTGGTCACCATGATGGTCGACGCTGATATCGACCTCCTGTCCGGAAAACTCAGGGCCATCGGCTGAGGCCTCCGGGATGATCACCGTTCTGGCGGGCGGAGTCGGCGCAGCAAAGTTCCTGATCGGCCTCCTCGAAGTAGTCGATCCGGAAGAAGTCACGGCCGTCGTCAACGTGGCCGACGACACCACCATCCACGGCCTGCGCATCAGCCCGGATCTCGACTCATGCACGTACACGCTGGCCGGAGCCAATGACACCGAGCGCGGCTGGGGCCTCCGGGGCGAAACCTGGCTCGCCATGGAACACCTGCGACGGTATGCAGAATCGAATGACGTGACCAACGGTGATGCCGCCGGTTGGTTCAACCTCGGTGACCGCGACCTCGGGACACACCTCTATCGGACCTCCCGACTCGCGGCAGGGAAGACCCTGAGCGAGGTATCGGCTGAGATCACGAAGGCGTGGGGCATCGGCGCAACCCTGTTGCCGGCCTCGAACTCCGAGATCCGGACCAGAGTGAACACCACCGATGGTCGGGAGCTCGCCTTTCAGGATTACTTCGTACGCGAGCGCCACGATGTGGAAGTTGATTCGGTGGTGATCGAGGGCCTTGATTCCGCCGTGCCCGCTCCCGGAGTTCTCGAAGCGATCGCTCATGCCGAGGTGGTGGTCATAGCTCCGAGCAACCCGATCGTTTCAATAGAGCCGATTCTGGCCATTCCGGGGATCCGAAACGCGGTGGTGGCCCGTCGCAACAACGTGGCTGCGATCTCCCCCATTGTGGGCGGCGCCGCACTCAAGGGTCCCGCCGACCGACTCCTGCGTGATCTCGGCCACGAGCCCAGTGTGGTGGGCGTCGCCCGACTCTATGAGGAAGTGGCGGCCTCACTGGTGATCGATCTCGAAGACGAGGCCCTGGCGTCCGACGTTCGAGCCACTGGCATGAACTGTGTGGTCACGGACACGATCATGCGCTCCCCCGCCGTCTCCGCTGACCTGGCCCGGACCACCCTGGACACAGCGGCCGGACGACCACCCGGATGACTGCACTGGCAGCTCACCTGCTCGGGATCACCACATGAGTGGCCTGGAGGTCCGCGGAGTGGAGGGAATGGGCGAGATTGGCCGGGGATCGGATCTGGCGCACCTCATTTCCGAAGCCACCGAACTTCGGGACCGCGACATCCTGGTGGTCACCCAGAAGGTGATCTCCAAAGCCGAAGGCGCAATGGTGGATGTGGATCCGAATGATCCCCTCAGCCACAAACCAGTCGTTGAACGGGAGTCGGTCCGAATCCTGAGGCGCCGCGGAGATCTGGTGATCTCGGAAACCAGACACGGATTCGTCTGTGCGAACGCCGGGATCGACCTGTCCAACGTGGAGCGCGGCAAGGCCGCCCTGCTTCCGGAAGACGCCGATCGTTCGGCCCGGCGCATTCGTGATGGTCTGCGCGGAATCGCCGACGTGACCGTCGGCGTGATCATCTCCGACACATTTGGCCGACCCTGGCGGCGGGGGGTAACCGACGTCGCCATCGGATCTGCGGGCATCAGGGTGATCCAGGACCTGCGAGGAACCACCGACACCTTCGGTCGCGAACTCCAGGTGACAGAGGTTGCCGTGGTCGACGAGATAGCCGCTGCTGCCGACCTCGTGATGGGCAAGTCCGCAGGCATCCCCGTGGCGGTGGTGAGAGGCGTGGATCCGGCGATATTCCTCGATGCCGGCGAACGCTCGAGTGTGGTCCCGGATTTGATACGCCATCCCTCCGAGGACCTCTTCAGATGAAGCACGTTTCGATGAAGCACGTTCCGACGAAGCACGTTCCGACGAAGCTCGAGT
>JAUXGW010000167.1 GCA_030621865.1 Actinomycetes bacterium | reverse complement strand
TATTCGGCAGCTTCGATTACGAGCACTACTTCTCCGGCGCTCACTGACTGGCCGGTCTCGGCCTTGACCTCTTTGACCGTTCCGTCGATGTCGGCGGGCACGTTGTTTTCCATCTTCATGGCTTCGAGGACAACCACGGTGTCGCCGGCAGAGACTGAGTCGCCAACTTCAACGGCGATCTTGAGGATCGTTCCTTGCATCGGCACGCTCACATGACCGGAACCGGCTGTGGCGGTTGGGCCATGGCCCTTGCGCTTGACCTTAGGCCGAGGTGCGGCACTGCCGCCGGCAGCGAGTTGTGACTCCGGAACGAAGAGTGAAACCGAGAATTTCTTGCCGTTGACCTCAACGTCCATCTCGCGCTTCACCTTGGGTTCGGCCTCTTCGCTGTCGTCGGTGGCGACCGGAGCTGCACCGGCAGTGGAGCTGAGATCCAGTGTGTTCTCGACCCACTTGGTGGAATGGTCAACTGCAGCGAAATCAGGATGCCTGAGGATGGCCAGGTCGGCAGGGATCACCGTGGCGACACCTTCGATCTCCATCTCCTCCAGGGCACGAATCATGCGGGCGATGGCAACGTCGCGGTTGCGTCCCCACACGCAGAGCTTGCCGATGAGATTGTCGTAGTACTGAGACACCTCGTCGCCGGATTCATAGCCGCCGTCCCAGCGGGTTCCGAAACCCGAAGGTGCGTGGATCTTCGTGATCTTGCCCGGGGAGGGCAGGAACGCTCCGCCGGCGGGATCCTCGGCATTGATTCGGCATTCGATCGCGTGACCGGTGATCACCACGTCGTCCTGGCCGAAGGGCAGTTCTTCGCCGGCCGCAACACGTAGCTGCAACTCCACGAGATCCACGCCGGTGACCAGTTCGGTGACCGGGTGTTCCACCTGAAGGCGGGTATTCATTTCCAGATAGAAGAAGGCGCCGTCTTCATAGAGGAACTCAACGGTTCCGGCGTTCTCGTAGTTGCAGCCAAGGGCAACCTTCACCGCCGCTTCGCCCATGGCAGTGAGGATGCCCTCGGGGATTCCCGGTGCCGGAGCTTCTTCAATCAGTTTCTGGTGACGACGCTGTGCGGAACAGTCACGCGTGCCCAGGTACACGGAGTTGCCGTGCTGATCCGAGATCAGCTGGACCTCGACGTGGCGAGGGTTGGTGAGGTACAGCTCCACGTAGCACTCGTCGCGACCGAAGTAGTTGAGGGCTTCTCGCTGGGCGGACTCCAACTGGTGAGGAGCTTCTTCGGCGGAATTGACGATCTTCATGCCGCGTCCGCCGCCGCCGTAGGCGGCTTTGATCGCAACCGGGTAACCGTGCTCGTTGCCGAACTTCACGACCCCTGAGGGATCGCTGAGGAAGTTGTTGTCTCCGGGGACTCCTTGGACACCGACCCGTTCCGCAGCTTCACGGGCAGAGATCTTGTCACCCATGATGTCGATCGCCTCGGGAAGCGGACCGATGAACTTGACGCCCATTTCGGTGATCTCGCGGGCGAAATCGGAGTTCTCCGAGAAGAATCCGTAACCGGGGTGCACAGCCCCTGCGCCGGAACGTTTGATCACGTCCAGCAGCTTCTCCGAGTCGATGTACGACTCAGCAGCGGTCTTGCCTCCGAGGGCATATGCCTCGTCCGCGAGCCTCACATGGAGCGCGTCGCGGTCCAGATCCGAGTACACGGCCACGGTCGGAATGCCCATCTCGCGACATGCCCTGATGACACGTACGGCAATTTCTCCGCGATTTGCGATCAAAACCTTCGAAAACACGGCCTATCTTCCCCTTATGGGTATTAATCGCGCCAAAGCCGAACTAGCCGACTCACGCTTCGCGGATGTCCGTTGGACCGATGAGACCGGTTCCACGAACACAGACGCTATGGAAATCTTGTTGGAGAATAGGCGAGAAGACCCCAAAAGTTCGAAAGCCGTGGTGGTGGTGGCCGACTACCAGAGTGCGGGTCGTGGGCGCCTGGCCCGCGAATGGGAGTCACCACCCGGCGCGTCACTGCTCATGTCAGTGGGCACCACGGCTGACATTGATCCCTCGCGACGTGGGCTGTTGCTGACTTCGTTGGGCTTGGCCGCGGTCGAGGGAACTCATTCGACCACCGGATTCAGGCCCTCATTGAAATGGCCGAATGACCTGGTGGCTGCTGTTCCGGGTGGTGAGGGTGAGCTGAAACTTGGCGGCATCCTGGCCGAGTCGCGTCAGGCCGGTGATGGCGTGGCCACGGTGATCGGGCTGGGTCTCAACTGCAACTGGGATGAGGTGCCGGACGAGTTGGCTTCCATTGCGGTTTCGTTGAATCGACTCACCCGGGAACCGGTCGACCGGGTTGATTTGCTGATCGAGATCGTGCGCAGGTTCGACAAGAACCTCGAACTGCTGTCCTCCGATTCGGGTGTTGAGGAACTCATTGGTGCCGCCAGGGAGAGTTCGGCCACGTTGGGCCGAAAGGTGAATGTGGAACTCGAAGGATCAGTACTGGAAGGAACTGCCACCGACATAGACGTCGAGGGTGCGCTGATCGTGGAATCCGCCGACGGTGAGTCCCACCGTGTGGTGGTGGGTGACGTTATCCACATGCGTGCGCAGGACTGATCGGCCGGCCAAGTGTCGGCAGGTGAGCGTTCAGCGTGGTTTGAGCAGCAGAGTTGGGGAATCGGCTGATCGGCACGGACGATGTCAGACTGGTTGCTCAGGAGGAATTGATGTCCACACCAATCACAGTTGTCGGCACCGGATATGTCGGCATCACCACCGGCGCGTGTTTGTCGCACCTTGGTCACGACGTGACCTGCCTTGACGTTGACGAGTCCAAGGTCGCCATGTTGTCCGGCGGCCATGTGCCGATCCTCGAAGAAGGAATCGACCGCTTGGTGGAGGAAGGTCTGGGCACCGGGCGGCTCCGATTCACAACGGACTCAGTTGATGCGGTGAAGTCCGCCGAGATCGTCTTCCTGTGCCTTCCGACTCCGCAGGGCGCCGACGGTGCAGCTGATCTGAGCTATGTGGAGACCGCCTGCGCCCAGCTCGGCCCTTCACTCGCCGCGGGTGCAATTGTGATCAACAAGTCCACTGTTCCAGTGGGCACCACCAAATTGGTCGCCTCCGCCCTCGGGCGTGATGACGTCCATGTGGTTTCCAATCCCGAGTTCCTGTCCCAGGGAACCGCCGTTCATGACTTCCTGAATCCCGACCGCATTGTCATCGGTGCTGATGATCGCGAGGTCGCTCTGAAAGTCGGCTCGCTCTATCTGGGGTTGCCCGCCCCGTGGGTCGTCACCGACCCGGCCTCCGCCGAACTCATCAAGTACGTGGCCAACAGTTTCCTGGCCACCAAGTTGAGCTTCGTGAACGCCGTGGCTGCGGTGTCGGAATCAGTCGGTGCTGACATCGAAGATGTGATCCGCGGTGTGGGATATGACCGCAGGATCGGCCACGACTACATGCGGCCAGGACCGGGTTGGGGTGGCAGCTGCCTGCCAAAGGACACGCGTGCACTCGTGAGCATTGCTGACGGAGCCGGATACGACTTCGGACTGTTGCAGCAGACGATCGACGTGAACGAAGCCCAGTTCCAGCGCATTGTGGACAAGGTGGCTGAGGTGTGTGGCGGACAACTCGGCGGCAAGACCGTGGCAGCTTGGGGACTCACCTTCAAGGCCGGCACCGACGACCTGCGTGACTCACCTGCACTACGCGTGGTCGAGCTCCTGCTGGAAGCCGGTGCCTCGATTCGCGCTTATGACCCTGCCCTCAAGCCGGGCCGTGAGATCGCGGATGGGGTTGAAGTGGTGGCCGACATCTACGAGTCATGCCGCGACGCCGATGCACTGCTGGTGCTCACCGAGTGGGGCGAGTTCCGCCGGGCCGACCTCGATCAGGTGGCGGATGAGCTGAAGAGTCTGGCCGTTGTGGATTCTCGCAACACCCTCGACCTCAACGCCCTCAAACGCCGCGGTTTCGACGTTCGGGCAGTCGGCCGCACCTGAGGGCCGTACCGCCGCCCTCACCTGACTCCCGCGCAGTTGACCTCACCTGGGGGCCGTACCGGCGCCCTCACCTGAGTCACGCGCAGTTGACCACACCCACCCCAAAATCCCGTTCTGCAAAATGCCGTTCTGTGATGGTCAGGTCGCGCAAAAGCGCGACCTGACCATCACAGAACGGGCTCGATGCGTCCTGCGGTGTCCGAGGCGTTTCCTGGCGCATCCAGTGCCGAGGAGATGGCGGTAAACTCTGTCGCCATGTGGATCACTACCAAGGACGGCTTCTATTCGGCCGTTGAACACCGCACATTGTCCACCGACGATGTGCCAGACATCATGGTGCGTGCCCGCGCCACTGAAGATCTGGCTCATCTGGCGGAGCGCCTGGAGCAACTAGGCCATCAGCCCCCGGAGATGGAGTTGACGCCGGACGCCGACTACTACTGCCGCATCACGATCCCGCGTAGAGCTTGGCAGGATTACGCCTCCATGGCCGCAGGTGAGATCTCTTATGACAGCCACGTCAAAGAAGCCCTGTCGGGAGATGATTCGGAGCGCTACACAGCGATGTTCGGCTGCTGGAGCGCCATGAACGACTTCCAGCAGGCGGTCAGGAAGCGAGAGGCGACTTGAGTTGGGTTGATCTCAACCAGGTGATTTGAGCCAGGTGACCTCAAGGGTCAGTCAGATCCTTGTAGGCGGAGTCCCAGGCGTTCATGGCGGCTCGGGTGAGTTCGCCAAGGTCAGTGGGCAGCGGGGTGCCATTGACTGCACTGATCGGCTGAGCCTCGCGGCCGGTCGAAGCGAGGAAGGCTTCGCGGGCTTCCCCAAGAGCGCTCAGCGGGAGAGGTGTCTCTTCGACCGGAACCCCCGAAGCGGCAAGCGCCTCGATCAGCAATGCCCTGGTGACTCCGGCCAGGCAACCAGTTGTGAGCGGTGGTGTGTTGAGAACGCCGTTGTGCTCGAGGAACACATTGCTTCCCGTACCTTCACAGAGTTCACCGCGGTTGTTGGCGAAGATGGCTTCGGTGGCTCCGGCCTCGGCTGCATCGGCGAGAGCGATCACGTTGTCCGCGTAGCTGATCGTCTTCAGGCCGACGAGTGCGCCGCGCTCATTACGCGTGTAGGAGACGGTGATGACCGGGGCCGAATCACGGGACAGTGCGAGGGCCCCAGCAGTGATCATCAAGGTCGGCGGGGTGTGATCGCGCCCCGAACCCATGGGACCGGGCCCGCCGGTGAGGGTGATGCGGAGTCGACCGGTGTCGGTGCCCCACTGCTCGTTGACGGTGTTCACCGCGGAAAGCAGCGACGGTCGGTCGGGGAGCTTGAGGCCAAGCCCGGCTGCCGAGACCTCAAGACGGTCCAAGTGCCTGGTGAGGGCAAATGGTTGACCTGACTCCAGTTTGATCGTTTCGAAGACACCGTCGCCGACGGTGATTGCGTGGTCGGACCACGAGAGGCCCGCGGTGTCGGGATCGTGAAGTTCCCCGTTGATCCAGACCACTGGACGCTTGTCGCTACTCATCGCGACGATTCTTGCCGTTCTGTGATGGTCAGGTCGCGCTTTTGCGCGACCTGACCATCA
>JAUXGW010000374.1 GCA_030621865.1 Actinomycetes bacterium | reverse complement strand
GGCAAGAACGCCTGAGCCGGGGAGCGGCTCTGCGCCCAAGCAGGGTTCTGCGGGCTGCTCAACCGCCGGTGTAGACACCCATCGACCGACCGGCATGTACCAGCGGATCATCGGGATGCACAAGCGCTGAACCCAGGGCAACGACCTCATCGAGCGGCACCGCGTCGATGGACGTTCCCCTCAACGACACCATTTGATCGAACAGTCCCTGAGCTACCAGATCAACGGCAAAGGTGCCGTATTGTGTCGCCAGAATCGTGTCATTGGGACTCGGTCGTCCGCCGCGTTGAATGTGGCCGAGAACGGTGGCGCGGGCCGTCAGTTCGCCACCGGTGGCGGATTCGATCGCCCTGGCCACCACATGACCGATTCCGGCCAGGCGGTGTCTACCCTCGGTGTCCACCACTTCCACGATGCCGCCATCGGGAGCAGATGCACCTTCGGCGACCACCACCAGGGCAAACAGTTCTCCGCGTTCCTCCCTGGTGCGCTCAAGGCTTGCGAGCAGGTCATCGAGGTTCCAGTCCAGCTCTGGGATGAGTATCGCGTTGGCCCCACCTGCAATGCCCACATGAAGCGCCAGATGGCCGGCCCCGCGACCCATGGTTTCCAGGATCATCACGCGGTCGTGGCTGACCCCGGTGGTGCGAAGGTGGGCGCAGGCCAGAGTGGCGGTTGCCACGGCGGTGTCGAAGCCGATGCTGCGATCGGTCAGGGCGACATCGTTGTCGATCGTCTTGGGTACACCGACGAGATTCCAGCCCGCGTGGTGGGCGTGTCCCTGGAGGATGGCAAGGGATCCGTCGCCCCCGATCGCGATCATCGCGTCCAGGCCCATGTCCTGATACCCGGCCTCGATGACTTCGGCGAGGGCATCAATCGGTTTGTTGATGGAACCCAGAATGGTGCCGCCGGTGACCAACAGCGGATCGAAGCCGCCCTGATCGATGGATGACGGCGTCAGGGGCCGGAACTCTCGGTTGGCCAGGCCGGCCACGGAATCTTCGATGCCGATGACTTCGAAACCGTGGCCGTTGACCGCCCGCCTGGTGATTGCGCGGATCGCGGCGTTGAGGCCGGGGCAGTCCCCTCCGCTCGTCAGTACACCTATACGCTTGATTTCAGCACTCATCAGAGGCTCCTTTCGCGAACCACTTCGGCAATTGACAGTCGTTTGATGGTTCTCAACGCAGGGATCAGCGAGAGCCCGGCCACAACAAGCATGGCCAACGAACACAGGATCAGTGTGGAGGGTCGCACGCTGAAGGTCATCTGGAACTGGTCCGACGAGTAAGTCTTCATGAACTGGCTGCCGAGCAGAACCCCGCCGATCAGTCCGAACGGTATGCCGATCACCGTGAGAATCATGTTCTCGCCGGCTACAAGGCGGGCAAGTGTCGCCATGGAAACTCCGTTGGCCCTCATGTTTGCGTACTCGGTGGAGCGTTCGGCCACATTCACGGAGATGGTGTTGAAAATCAGCGCGAACGCCATGGCGCCGCCGAAAAGCAACATGATTCCCACGAATACGTAGAAGAACGACATCGATTGATCCAGGAGCTGCTCGAGAGCCTTTGCGTCGATCACGGTCACCACTGAGTCGGTCTTCTTGATGTCAGCGATGGTGGCGTCGCGGTCGATGCCATCAGCGAAGCGGGCGGCCACGGTGGTGTTCACCGGACTCTGCAACACGGCTGATCCGTCAACGCCCGGATCGCCGGCATCCAACGCAGAAGAGAGTGCGGTGTTGTCGATGTACAGGAACGTACCCATGGGTTCGCTGACGAATCCCGCGAGTTCCACTTTGATCGATGTGCCGACAGTCGGCAGCTCCACCGTGAT
>JAUXGW010000394.1 GCA_030621865.1 Actinomycetes bacterium | reverse complement strand
GCACGTTCCGATGAAGCACGTTCCGATGAAGCACGTTCCGATGAAGCACGTTCCGACGAGGCTCGAGTCCCCGGCAATCGCGCCGTGTGCGTTCGCCGAATCCCCGCAGTACCGTTCTCGCCGATGACGGTGCATCCAATGGACGACAAAACGGTGGTCATCACCGGCGCGAATTCGGGCATCGGACTCGAAACCGCCGTATCCCTGGCCGGCGCCGGAGCAAACCTGGTCCTCGGTTGCCGCAACGTCGGAAAGGCTGCTGCCGCGATCGAAGAAATCAAGCGGCGCTCCGGCAACGAAAACGTTGTCAACCACAGGCTCGACCTGGCCAGCCTGACCTCGGTGCGGTCGTTCGCGGAGGCCTTGTCATATCTCAATCACGTCGACGTCCTCATCAACAACGCCGGGATCGTCCTGGACGAACGGGAGGAGACGGCCGAGGGTTTCGAAGCAATGTTCGGAACGAATTACCTCGGGCCGTACCTGCTCACCAAACTCCTTCTCCCGCAGTTGCGCGCCGCTGATCACGCCCGCATCGTGAATGTGGCCTCCATCGTCCACGGTGCCGCGATCGGAGGTATCCGCTACGGCGACCTCGACCGCAATGGCACATTCGGACCATGGCGGGTCTACGGCGAGTCGAAACTTGCCGGCATCCTTCACGCAGAAGAACTTGCGAATCGCCTCGAGGGAACCGGAATCGTGGCTAACTCGCTTCACCCTGGCGTCGTCGACACACAATTCGGCAAGGAGGGTGACACCGGCGGCGCCACCGGAGCGATGATGAACCTCAAACTGGACTCGGTGAGGTCGCGAGCGCTGAAGACCCCTGCGCAGGGCGCCGCTACCACGATCCATCTGGCATCGTCTCCCGAAGCAGCCGAGATCAGCGGCGCATACTGGGTCAACTCCGAGCAGAAGAAGACCTACTCGTGGACCCGCAAACATGGTGACTCGAAGTTCCTCTGGTCAGTCTCTGACCGAATGATCTCAGCCGCCAGCTGACAGTTCTGACAGTTCTGACAGTTCGCCGCTCCATCTGACAGTTCGCCCGCACCGGCCAACCGGTGCCCGCATCCGCCAAGCCAAGTGCAGTGGTTGGTCAGCGCGGTGGTGAACGGGTTGCGTTCGGTGAATGCGTTGCGTTCGGTGAACCTGCTGTTTCAAGTGCCGAATCAGGCGTTGCGGTTGGCAAACCAGTCAAGTACCGCAGCCGTTCCGGTCTGCAGGTCAGTGAAGGGTTCCCAGCCGAGGTGCATCCTGGCTCGCCCGGCATCCAGACTCGAGCGCTCCAGTTCGCCGTGCCTGGCGGGAGCATGCACCGCGGGAGTATCCACGCCGGCATTTGCCGCCATCGCCTCATAGAGGCCATTGACGCTCGTCTCGATGCCGGTTCCGATGTTGCACAGCAGGCCGCTGCCCTTTTCGGCTGCCCGCACGAAAGCATCCACCACGTCGTCGACGAACACGTAGTCACGGGTCTGCTCGCCGTCGCCGAAGATCCTGCACTCGTCTCCGGACAGCAGGCGGCCAGCAAAGAACGCCACCACACCCGCTTCTCCGTGCGGATCCTGACGCGGGCCATACACGTGGGCCAGGGCCAGGGACGTGTACTCGATCTGATGCAGTTCGCGGTACGTGTTGAGGTAGTCGGTGCCCACCTTCTTGGTCACGCCATAAGGCGAAATCGGCTTCTGTGGGTGAGCTTCGG
>JAUXGW010000044.1 GCA_030621865.1 Actinomycetes bacterium | reverse complement strand
GAGAGCTTGGCCAATACGTACCGGCCAATTTCCTTGCCTGTCGCAACAACGGGCACCACGAGTAGCGCACCGACGATTCCTGCCACCTGGACTCCCACCACCAGACCGATCAGCACCGTGGCGGGTGAGAGCTTCACCGCTTTGCCCGTGATGTAGGGAGCCATCACGTTTGCCTGTAGCTGCACTACCAGCAGATAGATGACGGCCACGATGATGGTGAATGTGAGTCGGCCGGTATCCAGCCTGGTGGAGCCCAGGGCGATTGCTGCGAGGATGCCGGGGATGGCCGCCAGAATCGGTCCGAACGTCGGAATCATGTTCAGCAGGGCCATCAGTAATCCGAACACGAATGCACCGGGAAGCCCCACGAGCCAGAGCACGAACCAGACCATCAGTCCGGTTATCAGGCTGTTGAGAAGCTGACCGTAGATGTATCCGCGCCAGATTCCCACGACCCGCCCGGAGATCTCGGCGGCGTCGTCTTGGTAGCCTTCCGGGACTGCTTTGACCAGACCATTGTGGAACTTGCCGGAATCTGCATTCAGGTACATGGCAACCAGGACTATTACGAGCCCGGACATGAGCGCGGCGACGAGCGCTGATCCCACTGTGGCGAAGGAGCTCGTCAGGCCGCCGAACAGAGTCTCCACCTGTGACGACGACAGGGAGAGTCGCTTTTCGTCGTCGGAGCTGGATGATCCCGATGATCCAGACGAGTCGCTTGAGTCTTTCGAGTCTTTGGCTTGATCCTCCTCCAGCTTCTCCAGCCACGGATCGACCGTTTCGCTGAAATCAACGGTGTACCCAAATGCCTTGATCTCCCGGACGTTCTTCAGCCAGTCCTCTGCGGTGGTGCGCAGGGAGGTCTGGGCTTCCGGCACGGAGATCTCGCCGACCGCGCCGGCAACGCCGTCGACCATGAGGAATCCGATACCCGTGAGGATGACGAACACAACTATGTAGCTGACAAACAGGGCCAATGCCCGAGGAACGTGGAGCTTCCGGTGCATGAGGCGAATCACGGGAGCCAACAAGAACGCGATGAGGCCGGCGAGAGCAGCCATCGTGATCACGTTGCGGGCGACGTAGAAGATCCACACTGCCGCGATGATCAGGATCGCCGCCATGAATCGTTTGGTGGCTCCGCTCCACGCCGGTGAGGGCATCAGCACTTTTTTGGTCTTCGACTTCTTTTTGGGACTCGACTCAGTTTTGGTGTCCGACACAGTGGGGCCATCGCCTGCATCCGATCCCTCGGCATCCGACCCGCCGGCCTTGCCGCCGGGATCCCCTGCTGGCTGGTCCCCCGGGTCGGGGTCCCCCATCGAACCGGCGCTGTTGTTCTCGCTGTCATCAGGGCCACTCATGGGCACCTCCCATGCATACGCTGCACGCTCAGCATGCGGAGGTGGTGGACCAATTCGAATCGCTGACCAAGCGGACATCGCCAGATCCGGCGATGAGGCGAGCCGAGGTCAGCGCCAAGTTGGCCCTAGGTGCGGGGTGTCTCGCCCAGATTGTCGTTGAATTCGCGGTACATCGAGTAGATGTCCTTGCATTTCTGGCATACCGGAAGCTGTTTGGGATCCCTGTTCGGAACCCAGACATGGCCGCAGAGTGCCTCGAGCGGTGTCCCTTCCACCCGCGCCCCGAGAACTTTCGCAGCGGCATCTTCTCCGGGCTTGGTCTTCACGATGTGGGCGACCGGACCGTCCTCGGTCTCGGTCTCCTCCTCGGTGACCGTGGTGGTGGACGGTCCCGTTGTCATCGGTTGGGTGCTGGTGCTCATCACAACCAATTGTGCCCGAAAGTCACTGCTTGACGCATTCGATCAGGCGCGCGCTTCCAGTGCCGGTTTCAGCCGTGATTGTGAGGCCCGAACGCCTCAGCGCATCCTTGATGAGTGTGTCTGCAATTGCAGGATCCGCAAGGCGGCCGTCCTGCAGAAGGGGGATGGGCACCTCGATCGTGACTGCCGTTCCAGCCGTGGCAGCGTTGGCAACTTCGCGGATCTGGGCAATCACGGTGGACAGTTCCTCAGCTGCGGGATCAGCTTCCGGCTCGGAGACGGGTTCATCGGCCTGCTTGGCAGCTCGAATCTTTCGTCGTTGCCAGAACCAGAACGGCGACACCACGATCAGGGCGATTATCAGTGCCCGTGCGAGCAGGAACCCGTCCTCCTGGCCGAGTATCACGCCGCTTGTGCCCACGGCCGAGCACATTAGCAATCGGGTTGGGGCGGACAGATCTCCAGGAGGAAACTCCGGTCAGGTACGTTTGGCAGATGGCACGGGAGTCGATCGACCAGCTGGAGAACGATGTGGCAGCTGTTGAGGCTGCAATGGGAGTTCTTTCGGACTGGTCCGAATCGAATGCCGAACCGATCTCGCCCCCAGAAATCCGGGGACTGGTGAACGACCAGCGTTTCCCCCTGAGCGAAGAACCCGTGAGCCCAGAACCCGTGATCCAGGCAGAGGTGGGCCAGGCAGAAGAGTCAGGATCAGATTTGCCTGGGCATGGTGGGATCGTCGATGAGCTCAACCCGCTCCCCGAGTGACCAACCGCCCGAAGCGAGTTCCAGCCACCGTCCACCGAGGTTCGCCAGACGGGTGTGCTCGGCCCCAAGCATTGATTCCAGGGCGTAGATGACGCCCGAATGGGCTATCACCAGGATCCTTGCGTCGATGTCGATCTGGCCGTGTGCATCCGTCTCGCCATCCGTGTGGCCCGACTGATCGTGGTGTTCTGCTGCGATGCTGTTGAGAGCAGCAATTGCACGGTCTTTCACCTGGTCATCGGGTTCCCAATCATGCGGGCGTTTCCGGGCGGCGAGATATCCCGGATATTGATCCTCGATCTGGGACCGGGTGAGTCCTTGCCACGCGCCGGCGTATCTTTCCATCAGCCCGGAAGCGACCTGCAACGGTCCCACTCCGATCTCTTCGGAGATGATGGACGCCGTTGCCCAAGCTCGCTCCAGCGGCGACGCGTGAATGGCATCGACAGCACCGATTCGCGCGGCTGCCTCGTGGGCCTGTTCGAGCCCCAGTTCGGTCAGGGGAGGGTTGGCCTGTCCCTGCCATTTGCCGGCGGCGTTCCATTCCGACTGGCCGTGCCGCACGAGAAGCAATCGCATCGCCGGAGACTAGCTGTGACAATCCCCGGCGTTGTCTCTGGCTCTTTGGTGATGGCAGGGATGTAATCTTCGTCGGTGCCCGAAGTGTTGCTGTTCGCCCAAGCCCGGGAAGTCGCGGGGTGCACCGGCATAACTGTGGCAGGTGCAACTGTGGCCGCGGTGATCGAGGAACTGAATGAGCGCTTCGGTCCCGCGTTCTCTGATGTGGTGGCGATCAGCAACGTGTGGGTTAACGGTGAGCCGGCGGAACTGGACAGCCCAGTGGACGTCAACGACGAAATTGCGATCCTTCCGCCGGTCTCCGGAGGACTCGGATGAGTGGTCCTCCCAAGGATTCCCTCGGGTCACCGGTGGATGATCTTGGGCCGCTGATGGACGATCTGGGCGATGGTGAGGTGCTGAAGCCGGTGGTCCGACCCCGGCGCAGGCAAGGATCCGGCAAATCCAGGACATCGAAGCCCGCTCGATCGGGAAAGACCGACGCGGCGTCGGCGGATGTCGATGAGGCGACGAGGGCGCATGATCCCGTGGCGCCCGCCGTCCCTGCGGCGAAGACCACCGATCAACCGTCGGCGAAGACCGATGAACCGTCGGCGGACATCGATGAGCCGACTGAGGCGCACAAACCAGTGCCGCCCTCCGCCCGAGCGGCGCGGAATCGTGGAGCAGCGGCGAAGACCGCTGATGAAGCATCAGCGAAGGCCGACAGGGCAGCGACGAAGGCCGACAGGGCAGCCGACAGAACCACGAAGCAGAAAGCCAAAGCGCTCAAGCGCAACAAACGTCGGCAGCGAGGACTGGGTCAGTACCTGGCCATGCCGGATCTCCGGGGACCGAAGATTGCTTTCGGCATCCTCTGGTTTGCGACTGCCGTTTTGTGTGTTCTGCTCGGAAGCTTGGCCACCACCGGCCTTTGGGCGATCGTGGCCGCTGCCGCCGCTTGGCAGGTGACCGCCGCTTGGGATTCCGATGAGTTCTTCAGCCCGACCTTCTCGAGGGGACTCGCTGCCGCGGGTGCGGCCTCGATTGTGGTCGCCTCAGGTGTGGGGACGACTTTGGCCGGGTGGGCGCTCATCGGTATCCCCATTCTGCTGGTGTTTCTCCACATGATGATGGGGGCCAAACCGGTGGATTCGGGAGCGGCTCTGATCGGCACGATCCTGAGTGCAGTGGCTGCGGGTTCCGTTGTTCTGGTTGTGCGTGCCGAAACCTGGGCCGGTCTGTTCCTCGTGGTCGCAGTGTCCCTCTATGACGCCGGATACTTCGTGGGAGCGGCAGAATCCGCAAGCCGGATCGAAGGTCCGATTACGGGGATCATCGGTGTTCTCGCTGTGACGTTTGCTGCCTCTGCCATGCAGGTCGCGCCGTTTGATCAGGCGACGGCCTGGATAGCAGGCGGGTTGATGGCGATTGCTTGTCCGCTGGGTCAGATGGTCGTGTCTGCCTTTCTCCCGAGCAGGGATGCACGCGTTCCGGCCATGAGGCGACTCGACGCCTACCTCGTGGCAGCTCCGTTGATGTACGGAACAGTGGTCGCGATCGGAGTCTGAATTCGGCGCAAGATCGGTTGTGAATGCTCGGTGGATACGCTTGGCCGCGTGGGTTCTTCAGACGAACTGAGGCTGGAATCCCTGATCCCAGCGAGCCAAGGCGACGATCTCGACGATGCGACGTTGCCGGAACTCCGTTCCGGCCGAGAGTTGCTTCAGCAAGCCGAGGAAGGACTGTCTTATGTTCGCCGCATCGCGCAGGGGCGACTGGATACCGTTCGCACCGAGTTGGAGCGGCGCAATGACCCGGAGGCCAGGACTTCATCCGAACTGGGACCTCTCGTTGATGGCCTGACGGAGGCTCTGTCCTGCGGAGGACGAGCCATGGGTGAACCCAGACCGCCCCGGGAGTTTGATCCGCCTGGGTGGGTGGATGACCTGTTGCGGGATCTGGATCAACTCCTGTCCCCTGCGGTATTGGCCAAGCTGTCCCGACACGGTGATCGGGAGCTGGAGGATTCCGCAGAAGACCTGGCGGTGTTCGAGCAGCGAGTATCGGATCTGCGTCTCCGGGTCCAGGCCCGAGCTGATCGACTCCAGGGGCGGTTGGTCCTTCGGTATCAGGGCGGAGAAACCGTTGACGGCTTGCTGCGTTGGAGGTCGTGCTAACTCGGGATAAAGGGGTATGGCGTTGAGTGGCGTATCCTGTGCCAATGTCAGACGGCGTTAAGGACGATATCGACCGACGTTGGAATGACCTCGGTGATTTCATTCGCGAGCAACGATCGATCGGGCAACTTTCCCTGCGGAAACTTTCCGAGATGGCAGGCGTGTCCAACCCGTACCTCTCGCAGATCGAGAGAGGCCTCCGGCGCCCTTCGGCGGAGATCCTGCAACAGATCGCCAGAGCCCTCGAGATTTCCTCAGAGACCCTGTACGTACGGGCAGGAATCCTTGAAGAACCGACGGAAGGTGTTGACCCGATTGGTGAGATCAGGCGTGATCCGCGGATCTCTGAAGATCAGAAGATGTCGCTGATCCGGATCTATGATTCCTTCCTGAAGGAGAACTCAATGGGGTCGGAGCCTGAGAACTCGGAGCCTGAGAGTTCGGAGCCCGAGGCGGAGTCATCGGAGGCTGAAGAAGCCTCATAGCCCACCAAGCCGGGGTGCCCTTTCGACCAGCGAGGTGGGGACATCTACCCTCGTGAAGCCGATCAGGGAATTACTGAGTCCGTTAGGAGTTGTAACCCACCGTGAGTTCTGTCGCGATCCTTTCCATGCATACCTCGCCGCTGTTGCAGCCGGGTACCGGTGATGCCGGTGGAATGAACGTGTATGTGCGTGAACTTGCCGGATCGCTGGCCCAGGCAGGAGTTCCAGTGCGGGTATATGTCCGGCGGTGGGCCGAAGATCTTGCGTCGGAGGTTTCCGTTGAGCCCGGACTGACCGTGGTTCACGTTGATGCCGGTCCCGCTGATCTTCCCAAGGAACAATTGCCGGAGGTGATCGACGAGTTCGCCGACGGCGTGGCAGCAGACATCGCGGAACACGACGTGAGTGTCCTTCACGCCAACTACTGGCTGTCCGCCGTTGCAGCCCACCGGCTCAAGCATGAACTCGGGCTTCCGATGATCGCCACCTTCCACACTCTGGCCCGGGTGAAGGCGGAAGCGGGCGACAGCGAACCTGATCACCGAATCGCTGCCGAGGCGGAGGTCATTGGATGTTGCGACGCCATTTGTGCCTCCAATCCCGTGGAGGCCGAGCAGCTCGTGAACTTCTACGATGCCGCCCCGGACCGCATCGAGCTCGTTCCTCCCGGAGTCGATCACGCCTTCTTCTCCCCGGGCGATCGCAACGGCGCACGTCTGGCACTCGGACTCGATGAGAGCCCGACGATGCTCTTTGTGGGTCGCATCCAGCCACTGAAGGGTTTGTCTGCTGCCGTGGAGGTTCTTGGCCTGCTTCGGAATTCCAGCGTTCGCCTGGTGGTTGTCGGGGGACCGAGCGGGACAGATGGGCGTGCGGAACTGGACCGTGCCCGGAAACTGGCTGCAGACCTCGGGGTGACCGACCGCATCACGTTCCTCGATCCGCAGCCGCATCACAGCTTGTCCACTCACTACCGGGCGGCGGACGTGGTACTGGTTCCGAGCCGATCCGAATCGTTCGGTCTGGTGGCGTTGGAGGCTGCGGCGTGCGGCGTTCCGGTTGTCGCCTCGGCCGTGGGCGGTTTGAGGACCCTTGTCGAGCACGGAATCACCGGATATCTGGTGGAAGGTCGCGATCCGCAAGCCATGACAACGCGCGTGGCCGAGATCTTCGAATCGGCGGAGCTTGCCGCGGAGATGGGGCAGGAGGCTGCGGAGTCGGCCAGACGATATGCATGGTCAACTACTGCCGGCCGATTGCGTCGTCTCTACTCTGACCTAGGGGCACGCGCTCTCGTGGAGTGCGCCTGAATGACCGACGAGTTCCCGCCCGCCGGCGCCGCGGAGCTTGATGACCTCGAACTTCTGATCGGCGACTGGTTGCAGGCACAACTGGAGTCGAATCCCAGCCTTCTCGCAGTGGATCGCGACCCGAGGCCCGCAGAACGACGTTGGCTGGTGAAAGTCAGCGGCGACGAGAAGGTGGCCTTTTCCATCTGGTTCCATCTCCAGCAGCGGACGCTCGAGATCGAAACCCACGTGGCACCGGCGCCGATGCAACGACCCGCCGATTTCTACGAATACTTCCTGCACCAGAACCATCGGCTCAAGGGTGTTTCGTTCGGCATCGGTGCGGAAGATGCTGTCTACTTGCGTGGCCATCTTCGCGTGTCCGAAGTCGACGAGGCGCAACTGGATCGGCTGTTCGGCTCGGTGTACGCGGCCACCGAGATGTGTTTCCGGCCTGCCATGCGAATCGGATACGGGGACCGCTTCGAGTCCTGAGGCTCCCGGGAACCACTGGCGTTTCCGGATGGCTTGGCCGCCAAGGGGGGGACCTCTACCCGGTGACATCCGGGCGTACCTTTCGTATCTTGTTGGATGTCGGGGCGGCGCTGGGATCGCAGGGGAAGGGATCACAGCGTCGCCCCCGCCATCGTCGCCCCCGTCGTCGTCACCTTGGACCGTGGGCCTCGGAAGTGTGATAGCCGGGCACGGAGTCCGCCGGTAGTCTCTTGTGGTGATCGAACTCCAGTTCATCGGCGGCGGCAACATGGCGGAAGCCCTGTTGGGTGGCGTTCTCCAAAGTGGGGTGTTTGCTCCCGAGGACATCGCGGTGGTGGAGATATCCGAAGCTCGTGCCGACTATCTGAGAGACACGTTCCGGGGAATCACGGTTTTGTCCGAGCCGGTTCAGTGCAGCGGATTGCTCCTGGCCACCAAACCACAACATGTGATCGGTGCAATGGAGGCTGCCTCCGAAGCCGGTTTCAACAGGGCACTGTCAATAGCGGCGGGTCTGTCGACGGCGACCCTGGACGCAGCTGCCGGCGAGGATGTGCCCGTCGTTCGAGCGATGCCGAATACCCCTTCACTGGTGGGTGAAGGAGCGGCTGCTGTGTGCGCCGGAGCATCCGCCGGCGACGCAGACATCAAGTGGGCCACGTCGATACTTGGCGCCGTTGGCCTCGTGGAGGTCGTCGACGAAGGCCTCATGGACGCAGTCACAGGGCTATCAGGTTCCGGACCCGCCTATGTCTTCATGATCTCCGAAGCCATGACTGAAGCAGGAGTCCTCCGTGGCTTGCCGCGCGATGTCGCCAGCCGTTTGGCACATCACACGATTCTCGGTGCCGGCCGGATGCTGACCGAATCCGAGTCCGAACCGCATGAGCTCAGGGCTGCGGTGACATCTCCTGGTGGAACCACTGCGGCCGGTCTGGCTGCACTCGAAAGGCGGGCTCTGCGCTCCACGATCATCGAGGCGGTGTCGGCCTCTGCCGACAGATCAGCCGAGATGGGCTGACTGGCCCGAGAGCACGAGCGATAACGTCACCATGGTCATGCCCCTCAAATACGAAACGGTGTCGTTCCTGTCCGATTACGGACGCACGGACGAGTTCGTTGGTGTCTGCCATTCCGTCTTGCAGGGCTTGGCTCCGGGCCTGACCGTGGTGGACCTGACTCACGACATTGCACCCTTCGATGTTCGTGCCGGTGGTCTTGCCCTGGCCAGATGTGCTCAGTACCTGAGCCCCGGTCTGGTGATGGCCATAGTTGATCCGGGTGTCGGATCCGAACGCCGCGCTGTGGCCGTGGAAGTCGGAGACGGAACTTCGATCCTGCTCGGACCCGACAACGGAGTCCTGGCGCCGGCAGTGGCCCTGGTGGGTGGCGCCACCGACGCGGTCGTGCTGGACAATGCCGAGCACCATCTGCCTGCAGCAGGAGCCACCTTCGATGGACGCGATGTGTTTGCGCCCGTGGCTGCGAGCCTTGCCAATGGTGTTCCCCTCCACGAAGTCGGCTCGGCCATCGACGCGGCGTCCTTGCTGCCCGCAACCCTTGCCGTGCCGCGGGAGGAATCCGGCGCACTTGTCACAGAGGTTCTCTGGGTGGACCACTTCGGCAACGCGCAACTCAACATCGACGCGGATGACCTGGCGCCCTTTGGAAACCAGATTGAGTTGGAGGCGCTGGGCAGGCGCACCGTTGTGAAACTGGTGGGCACGTTCGCAGATGCCTCCTCGGGAGCGGTGTCCCTCATCATCGACAGCTACGGGCTGGTGGCCGTGGTTGCCGAGCGGGCATCCGCCGCCGAAGCGATTGCTGTGGCGGCCGGGGACGAAATCACCATACGATCTGCTGGCGGGATGCCTGCGGCACCTGAAGTGCCGGTGATGCTCGGAGAAAAGCCTCTGACACACGCCACGGGTCAACCGGAGGGAGACTCGCAGTGAGACGAAACACCACCATCGCAATCATCGTCCTTCTCGTGGCTCTGGTTGGTGCGTCATTCCTTCAACTGGTGGTGCTGAGTCCATGAACGGTGCTGACCCATGAACCTTGCCGACATCATTGAGGACCATCCCGCGGATTCCGTGGCCCTGATCAGTCGTGGTGACACCACCACCTACGGAGAGCTTCGCGATCAGGTGGCGGGCCTCCGCGGCGGTCTCGCGGGTCTGGGTCTGAAACCCGGTGACCGCGTGGCAGTTGTTGCCAACAACAACTGGTACTTCGTTGTCAGTTACCTGGCCGCGTTGGGAGCAGGCCTGGTGGCAGTGCCACTGAATCCGCAAAGTCCCACCTCGGCGCTGGAAAATGAGCTGGCCACCGTGACTGCGAGTGCCGTGATCATTGGACCGGCTGCCCGTTCGGCCCTGGCTGACCTGAACCGTGATGCGGTTCCCGAGCTGGTTCACCTGATCGGTGCAGGGTTCGAACCTGTCGGCGGGATCACTCTCAGCGATCTCATGAGCGAGGACCCAGTGCCGATCGTGGATCGTGATCCCGATGACCTAGCGGTTCTGGCCTTCACCTCCGGCACCGCAGGCAGCCCGAGGGCGGCGATGCTCACCCACGGCAACCTTCACACGAACCTGCGTCAGATCGTCATGAGCTCCCTCGAAGATGCTGAGGGTCCAAGTGATGTTGCCTTCGGTGTCCTTCCCTTCTTCCACATTTTCGGCCTCAACGTGGTGCTCGGTCTCACTCTGTTCGCGGGAGCTTCGCTGGTTCTGATCGAGCGCTTCGATCCGATGTCGGCACTGGAGGCCATCGAGCGCCACAAGGTGACGATCCTCGCCGGGCCGCCAACCATGTGGGCCGCTTTTGCCGGCATGTACGGGGTTGGAGCGAACCTCATGGACTCGGTCAACGTGGCAATTTCCGGTGCGGCGAAGTTACCAGTGGAGGTGGCGGAGGCCGTGGAGGCTGCTTTCGGAGTTGAGCTCCGAGAGGGTTACGGCCTCACTGAGGCGTCGCCGGCTGTCACGCTTCCCACGGGAACCGATGCACCTCCGGGAAGTGTTGGTGTTGTTCTGCCCGGTATCGAGGTCAGGCTCGTGGACCTCGAAGGCGACGATATCCTCGTGGGTGATTCCGGCGAACTGTGGGTCCGGGGTCCCAACGTCTTCCCCGGCTACTGGAGCGACGGGAACGCCACCGGCCGTGTGCTGGATGAACAGGGTTGGCTCCACACCGGCGACGTGGCGGTCGTGGATGATGATGGCTACATCTTCCTCGTCGATCGCATGAAGGACCTGATCATCGTGTCGGGATTCAACGTGTTCCCCGCAGAGGTCGAAGAAGTGATCGTGCGCCATCCGGCTGTGGAGGCCTGTGCCGTGGTGGGGGTCCCGCATCCACATACCGGTGAGGCAGTGAGGGCCTACGTGAAGCCCATCGAGGGCATGTCCATCGAAGAAGACGACGTGATCGGCTTCTGCGGGGAACACCTGGCTCGCTACAAGTGCCCCAACAAGGTCTGGTTCATCGACGAGCTACCGCAGGGTCTGGGTGGGAAGGTCCTCAGGTATGAACTCCGGGAACGGGCCCAGGAGGAATAGCCAGACGGATCAACCAGCGCCGGCCGACTCCTGGGCAGGCCGGTGGATCAGGTCGTGGATCTCCGCCCAGTAGGGATCCAGCGCTTCGCGGTTCACACTCGTTGGATTGGTCGGATTCGAGATCAGGAATCCGGCGAACAACACGGATACTCCGACGCTCAGCGCCAACGCGAAGTCCACCATCTGGTCCCCGGTGCCGAACATCGTCCCGCCCACAGCGAGGATGATCGAGCCGACTGCGATGAAGAGATTCGTGAGGGCCAGTCGAAGGGGCGAGATCGAAGACTTCCTGCCGGGAGGCTTGTCTCCTGCCCGGCGACCACTGCGGAGAAGGCTGGCCGCCGACCACAATGCGCCCACGATCAGGATTGTGGCGCCGACTCCGGATCCAATCGCCGCCATGATTCGTGGCGCCACCCCGAGAACTTCCTTGCCGGAAGGGATTGCTTCGCCGGCCAGTTCGGCGGTGATCGGCGAGGCGAGCACCATCCCGGCGCAGAAGGCTGCCGTGAGGTTCATCCACGGGAAAACCCGATCGCCCACGCCCCTTCCGGCCAGCAGGTACACGGTGCCCAACGCCAGATACGGCACGTTGAGAATTGCCCCGAACAAGTAGAAGCCCTTGAAGTTCTCCTCGGACCAACCAAGGGCGGCAGCTGCGAAGAAGCTCAGTGCAGCGAGAGCGAACATCATCATCGAGATGGTCCAGGCCAGTTCGTGTGGCTTGCGACTGGATCTCCAGCGCTCGAGGGTGGAGAGGAAGAAAGCAGCAGACACGAGGGTTGCAAAGGCTGCCAATGCGGCTGCGGTGGTCATTGCCAAAGATCATGCAGGCAGTCGGGGACTCGAAACAAGTGGTCCGGCTTTGTGAATGAATGCACTAGCGGAGTATTTTCTCCGAATGACTGGCGTTCAGTGATGAGTGACCCACAGGGTCAACCCGGAACACCGCGGCCGCAGATTCCTGAGGCCACGGTTGGCAGGTTGCCCTTGTATCACCGCGCGCTCATCTCGATGCACCAGGGCGGCAACGACACGGTTTCGTCCGAACAACTCGCCGAGATGGCCGGCGTGAATGCAGCCAAGGTGCGCAAGGATCTCTCGTACTTCGGAACCTACGGCACCCGTGGTGTGGGTTACGACGTGGAGGCCCTGCTCGGAGAGATCCGCAGCGACCTGGGCCTCACCTCCGAATGGAAGTGCGTTCTCGTTGGCGTCGGCAACCTCGGAACCGCCTTGATCTCGTTCGCCGGATTCCGCGAGCGCGGGTTCCACGTGGCCGCCGCAGTCGACGTTGATCCCGACAAGGTGGGAACCCGGATCGGCGAACTGGTGGTCGCTCCCCAGAGCAGTCTCGAGACGATGGTCCGGGACGAGGGCATCGCCATCGGAATAATCTCCACCATCCCCGCAGCCGCTCAGGAGGTTGCGGATGAGTTGGGGCGTTGCGGCGTCCGCTCGATTCTCAACTTCGCTCCCACGGTGATCGAGGCTCCTGAAGGAGTGTTGATTCGCAATGTGGATCTCGCTTCCGAGCTGGAGATACTTGCCTTCCACGATCAGAGGCGTTCGTCGGCCCGGGATCGGCGGCCGGCTGTATGAGTGCAGCGCCGACCACCCGTTGTTCCGCTTCCCGTTCCGGGGGCCGACGTCTTAGAATGTTCCCGTGTCAATAGTCGTCGTCGGAGCGAATCACCGCACCGCACCCCTCGAGCTTCTCGAGAAGATGAATGTGAGCAGCGACGCGCTGCCGAAGATGCTCAGCGGTCTTTCGCAAGGCGAGCACTCCTCGGAGGTCGTGGTCCTGTCCACCTGCAACCGAACCGAGGTGTATCTGCGTGCGGAACGCTTTCACGGTGCCTTCGGCGAAGTCAGGGATTTCTTCTCCGATCTGACCTTCCTCCCACCGGAGGAGTTCGCCGACAGTCTGTACACGCACTACGACGAGCACGCGGTGACACACCTCTTCGAAGTTGCCGCCGGCCTGGATTCTGCAGTTCCCGGTGAACACGAGATTCTGGGTCAGGTGAAGAATGCATGGGAGGTCGCACTCGAAGAGCAGACCGCCGGTCGTGGCTTGAACCTGCTGTTCCGTCACGCACTTCAGGTGGGCAAACGTGCTCGCACGGAGACGGGCATCGGTACCCATGTCACCTCCGTGTCGCAGGCGGCAGTGAACATCGCTGCCGAACGCCTGGGTGGTCTCGAGGGTCGTACCGCCGTGGTCGTGGGAGCTGGTGCCATGGGGCGAGGCATGGCCGATTTCCTCGTGGATCAGGGAATCGCCGAACTGGTCATCGCCAACCGGAGTCCGGAGCGGGCCGCGGAAATCGTCGCCAGGTCGTCGGTGTCCGCCAGAGCCGTCCCTCTTGCCGAAGCCGGAGCTGAATTGTCTTCTGCGGATCTCGTGTTGGGAGCAACCGGCGCTCCTGGAGTGATCCTTCCTGCCTCTGTCATTCGTCAGGCCACCGAACACCGCAGCCAACCACTGCTCGCCATCGATGTCGCATTACCCAGGGACATCGACCCCGAAGCTGCGATGATTCCGGGCGTTGAGCTCCTGGACATGACCGCTGTGGCCGAGATCACCGAAGCTGCGCTCGTCGAGCGAAAGCGGGAGGCGACTCACGTTCGTCGCATCGTCGAAGAGGAGGCGGACCGCTTCGCCTCCATTTCGTCCGCTCGCGAAGTTGATCCCTACATCGCGGCCCTGCGCGGACGAATCGAAGGGATTCGTGTTGGCGAACTCGATCGATTCGCCAAGCGTCTGGGAACACTCGAATCCGATCAGCGCGAGTCGGTGGAAGCGCTCACCAAGGCCATCGTTGCCAAGGTCATGCATGATCCGACGATGAAGCTGAAGGAATCGGCCGGCTCCTCCCAAGGTGACCGGTTGGCCACCTCGGTGGCCGAGCTCTTCGACCTGTAGTGCTGCGGATCGCCACTCGGGAATCTCCCTTGGCACTCTGGCAGGCGCGCCGTGCGTGTCAACTGCTCGAAGCTGCAAACCCCGGGCTCACAACTGAGTTGGTGGCGATGAGCACTGTTGCCGATCGTGATCAGGAATCCTCGATCGCCGAGATCGGTGGGAAGGGCCTCTTTGCCAAAGAGGTTCAGACGGCTGTGCTCAGGGACCGTGCAGATGTGGCGGTTCATTCGGCCAAGGACCTTCCGGCGATCACTCCTCCCGGCCTCATCCTGGCTGCTGTCCCATCCCGTGGTGATTGCCGGGACGCACTGGTGGGAGCCGGGATTGAACAGCTGTCCCCGGGATCGGTTGTCGGCACCGGTTCGAACAGGCGTCGGGTCCAGATGGCGGA
>JAUXGW010000024.1 GCA_030621865.1 Actinomycetes bacterium | reverse complement strand
GCCGAGTTCGGCAAAGGTGGTTGTCATTGAAAAAATTCCTTGGATGATCGTGGGTTCCGGCGTTTCCCACGTCCGCTGGACATGACAACCGTGACCCGGTCGGAGCTCCTCGCGCTGCATGTGCAGCGGCCCAACTTTGAGTGGGGGGAGCGTGGCCGATCGTGAACACAGTCAATATTCGGCCCGTCGGCACTTCCGCCAACGACACCGCGGTTAGCGGTGGATGTGAGAAGGATAGCAGCAATACGGTCCAAGTGAGCAATACGGGCCAAGTGTTGGTCCCGGCAGATCCTCGAGGGAGCATTGGTGCCGCTCGCATCATTTCCGCTCGCACCCTTGCCACTCGTTTCGAGTCAGTCCGGCAATGGGATCACTGCGACACGCACACTGGAATCGCTGCGACACGCGCACTGCCGCCGATGGCGGTAGGTTGACGCACGTGAAATTCAAGAATATCGCAGTCATCCTCGCCCTGGCCTTTGCACTTGTCGGCGCGGCTTGTTCGTCCGATTCGGATTCCAGCTCCTCCAGCACCACGGAGCCAACCGAAACCGAAACAAGTGAGGAAATGGACGACATCACCATCCTCGTCACGAATGACGACGGCGTGGAGGCCGAGGGCATTGATTCCGTCGTCGAGGCACTTGATGAGCGTGACGGTGTTGAGGTTGTCGTCGTCGCGCCGGGGGAGAATCAGTCTGGCTCCGGCCAGAAAACCACCGGCGGCGAACTGGTGGCCACCCCGTCAACCACTGCGTCCGGTTACGAAGCCACCGCGGTGGACGGGTTTCCGGCGGACGCTGTGATCTGGGCCCTCGGAGAGGGTGGAATCGATCCCGATCTGGTCATTTCCGGGATAAACGATGGCCAGAACATTGCACAGTTGGCGAACATTTCTGGAACCGTTGGCGCTGCCCGCCAAGCCGCCCAATCGGGCGTTCCCGCAATTGCCGCCAGTCAGGGATTTGGCGATCCACCGGACTTCGAGACCGGCACAGAAGCTGTGATGACCTGGTTGGATGACAATGAAGACAGTGTCCGCTCCGGTTCATTGGGGGTCGAGGAAGTCGTGAGCATCAACATCCCGACCTGCACGGTTGGCCAGGTCCAGGGCGCTGTTGATGTTCCCTGGATTGCCGAATCCGATCTCGATCTCAACAAAGTGGATTGTGCCGGCACCGCAGATCCCATCGACGACGCCGTCGGTTTCACCAACGGGTGGATCGTGTTGTCGCCGCTCGCCCTCACGGGCAGCCAAACCTGACCCACGAAGGGCTGCGATCCAGCGTTCGGTGATTGCGCACTGCGCGATTCGATTCTGCGCGATTAGGTCCTGCGCAACTTGGTTCTGGGCAATTCAGCGCTGGGCAGGTCGAGCCAGCGAGACGAGGAAGTCCTCGTTGTTGTCAGTGAAGCTGCTCGCCACCTCGAGTCCCGCGTCGTTCAACTCCGTGCCTATCTGGTCCCGGGTGAATTTGGTGCTGATCTCGGTGCGGATGTGATCCCCGTCGGCCAGCTCCACGGTCAGGTCATCGAGTGCGTTGAGAGTGACGCGATGATCCCGTCGGGCGACCAGATGCATTTCGATGCGGGACTCCGACTGATTCCACACGGCCTTGTGGTCGAAGCCGTCTCGCTCGAAATTGGCGCCGAGTTCGGCGTTCATCACGTCGAGAGAGTTCAGATTGAAGCGGGCTGTCACTCCTTGGGCATCGTCGTAGGCGGCGGTGAGTCGATCCTCTGACTTCACCAGGTCCGTGCCCAGCAGCAGCCAGTCATCGGAGCCGAGCACGTTGCCCACGTCGGTGAGGAACCTCCTGCGCTGATCGGGTTCGAAGTTGCCGATCGTGGAGCCGAGGAAGGCCAACAGGGTCACGCCTTCCATGGGTAGTGCGTCCAGGTGTTCGTGGAAGTCGCCAACCACGGCGTGCACATCTATCTCTGGCCGTTTCGCTGCTATCGAATCGGATGCGGAACGCAGAATCTCTTCTGAGCAGTCGAAAGGCACGAACCGCCGAAGTCCGTTCTCTGCGAGTGCATCCAGCAGCAGCGACGTCTTCTCCGATGTTCCGGAACCCAGCTCAATCAGATGCTCAGCTCCGGTGATCCGGGTGATTTCGGCGGCATGATTGCCCAGAATCTGCCGCTCGGCATCGGTGGGGTAGTACTCCGGCAGGCGCGTGATCTGGTCGAAGAGGTCCGAACCGAGTTCGTCATAGAACCAGACGGGGGGAATCCACGGCGGTTCGTCGCTGAGGCCGGCTCTGGTCTCTTCGGCGAGGTGATCGGACCACCGCCTCCTGTCCAGTCGAACGTCGATCGTGACGCGCTGGTTCTGTGTTTCCGAATCGATCGCAGTCATGGTGTTATCCCCGTGCCAGCCTCAGGCCGCCGAACTGCCATCGGGCAGCAGGCGGGAAGAAGTTCCTGTAGGTGACTCGTTCGTGGCCGGGCGGGGTCACGCAGGCTCCGCCGCGCATCACATGCTGGTTCACCATGAATTTGCCGTTGTATTCGCCCACTGCCCCGGGTGCAGCCACAAACCCTGGATAAGGGAGATAGGCACTGGAGGTCCATTGCCAGACCTCGCCGCAGAACTGTTCCGGATCGGATCCGGCGGTGCCTCTGGCGCTCGGGTGCAGATTGGGCTCCACACCTCGCGCCGGAGGTGACCATCTGGACCTTGCCACCAACTCCCACTCGGATTCGGTGGGCAGACGGGCACCTCTCCACCGTGCGAAGGCGTCGGCCTCGTGGTACGAAACGTGGACAACGGGCTCGTGCGGGTCAATCTGGCGATGCCCTTCCAGGGTGAAGATTCCCCGAACGCCATCGTCATCGGTCCAGTACAGGGGTGAGTGCCATCCCTGTTCATTGATCAGATGCCAGCCGTCGCTCAGCCAGAGTTCCGGACGTTCGTATCCGCCGTCAGCTATGAACTCCAGCCAATCGCCGTTGGTCACGAGCCGGTCTGCAATTTCGAAGGGTTCGGTCCACACCGAGTGGGCCGGAGATTCGTTGTCGTAGGAGAATCCTTGTGCCGTGTGGCCAATCTCGGATTTCCCCCCACTGTGGGGAATCCAGCTGACCTCTGTTGCAGTCAACTCCGAGGACGAAGACCCGGTCAGTGCTGGATCAGGGGTCAGTGCCGGATCAAGGGATTGTGCCGGGTCAGGGTTTCGGTAGGCGGGGCGCAGGACATTGCGACTCAGGAGGTTCTTCGCGTCCATCAGCATCAACTCCTGATGCTGCTGCTCGTGATGGAGTCCGAGTTCCAGCAGGCAGATCGTGTCTGCGGAAACTCGTCCGCTCGAGAGCAATCCGATCATGGCTTCGTCCACGATCGAACGGAACTCGGCCACTTCGCTCTGGCCGGGGCGGGTCAGCATTCCCCTCTCCGGTCGTGGTTGCCTGTCGCCGACAGCCTCGTAGTAGCTGTTGAACAGGTACCGGTAGGCGGGATTCGGTGTTTCGTATCTGGTGGGCTGGGACCGCAGGATGAATTCCTCGAACAGCCAGGTGGTGTGACCAAGATGCCACTTGGTCGGGCTTGCGTCGGTCATCGGCTGGACGACCTGATCCTCTGCGCTCAAGGGTGCGGCGAGGGTTTCGGTCAATCCCCTGACGGCACGAAACCCTGAAGAATCGGGTTCTGGCGCGCCAACTCGCGTATGGGTATGCAAATGCGATCTGGCGGTGGTTGTAGTCACGCGTGCTCTGGCTTCCTCGGGCATTGACCTCGGGATGAAACCCCGAAGCCGGTTGAGTAATTCCACCCAACCTGATTCGCGGGGCCATATCCCCGCATTCCAGAGAGCGTAGGCCGCGATTTGGCGAATTGTTGGACAAAACGACGGGACGCCGGGTCGCTGAGCGACCCGGCGTATCCCGTTCTGCCCTCCTTGCGGGGAGCGATCCCGGATCTGGCTGTCCCAATGAGTCAGGGCTCAATGAGGTGGAGCCATCCGGTGACCTTGTCCAAGCAGCTCAGACACTGCCGGCGGTAACCACACCATCGATGTGAGCGGTGTCCTCGGAGTAACCCGGCGCACCGTGTTCGAAGATGTCGAGACCCTCGATCTCCTCCTGGGGAGTCACACGGAGGCCGACGGTTGCCTTGATGCCGTAGAACAGGGCGAAGGAGGTGACTCCGACGAATGCCGCAATTCCGACAACACCCACGAGCTGGTTGAGGAACAGGTCCAGCCCGTCACCGGCCAGCAGGCCGCCGTCGAGTGCGAACACACCAACCAGGAGCGTTCCCAGAGCACCACACACACCATGCACTGAGGAAGCGCCGACTGGATCGTCGACCTTGATCCTGTCGATGAACAGTACGGAGAAGACCACGACCACACCGGAGATGGCGCCGATGGCAATTGCGCCCCAGTTACCCACGGCGGCGGTGCCGGCGGTGATTCCCACCAGGCCGGCGAGAAGGCCGTTGACGGTCATTGCCACGTCAGGTTTGCCGCTCTTGAGCCAGATGGTTGCCATTGCCATGAGTGCACCGGAAACTGCGGACAAGGTGGTGGTCACTGCGATGTTGCCAACCTCGGGGAAGTCAGCTGCAAGCTGTGAGCCGGGATTGAAACCGAACCAACCGACGAGGAGGATGATCGAACCGAGCACAGCAAACGGGATGTTGTGTCCGAGGATCGCCCGAGGCTTGCCATCCGGGCCGTACTTGCCGATTCGTGGTCCGAGAACCACTGCACCTGCAAATGCTGCGATGCCACCTGTCATGTGAACGATGGAGGAACCGGCGAAGTCGGTGAAGAGTCCGTCGCCCCATTCTGCGATCCAGCCGCCACCCCAGGTCCAGTGGACAACTATGGGGTAGATGATGCCTGTGATCACGAGTGAGTAAAGGAAGTAGGACTTGAACTTCGTGCGCTCAGCCATTGCACCCGACACGATTGTGGCGGCCGCTGCGGCGAATGCGAGCTGGAAGAAGAAGTCAACGCCCGGTGACAATCCACCTGATGCTGCATCCCAGTCCATGCCATCGGAGAGGGCGAAGTTGCCCCAGCCGATGAGACTGTTTCCCTCGCCGCCGTAAGCGAGACCGAATCCGATCAGGAAGAAGACGAGGGCACCTCCGGAGAAGTCCATCAGGTTCTTCATCATGATGTTCGAGACACTCTTGCCTCGGGTGAGTCCGGCTTCGACCAATGCGAAACCGGCTTGCATGAAGACCACCAGAACGGCCGCCACGAAAACGAATGTGTTGTCGAGTAATGCCTTGTTGACCGCAGTTGCAGCCTCTATGGCCTCAGTGACGACTTCTTGCGCCAGCATGGAGTATCTCCTCGTTAGTTGAACAGAACGGATATCGCCTCGTTGCGATGGAGAAAGATTGGCGAGGCCGCATTGCCCGACTGTTCCTCTCATGTGAACGATTCGTGACGCGTGGGAGACGAGACTGCACTACTTCGATACCCGAAGAACCTGCGTCAGCGGATGGGAGGCCGGATGGAGCGGCTGGGCCGCTGGGCGGACAGGATGGTTGTCGCGTATTGTTCGGCGCAGGGGAAACTGTCTTCCAGGGGGGAAATTGTGAAGAACGGTGAAATGGACCGACGGCAACTGCTGAAGGCGGGAGTTGGGGGAGTGGGCATCCTCGGTCTGGCTGCATGCGTGCCTCAGGTTCCCGGTCTCGACCCAGCGCCTGTTGACTGGAGTTGTGGAGTTGCCTCCGGCCTGCATGCCTCCGATGCAGCAGTCCTCTGGACCAGATTCGATCCGGCGGCCTCCAGCCCGACCGATGTGAGTTGGGAGGTGGCAAGCGACCCTGGTTTTGCCAACATCGTGAGATCCGGGTCGGTTCAGTCGCATCCGGCCACTGATGGGACCGTGAAGGTCCTTGCCGGCGGCCTTGCTCCCGGAACATCTCACTGGTACCGATTCCTGGTCGGCTCCAGGGTTTCGCCAGTCGGTCACACGAAGACACTTCCCGCTTCCGCCTCCAGCCCGGCGGGGATCCGCCTGGCGGTTGCCAGTTGTCAGAACTTCGCGGCCGGCTTCTACACGGCTTGGCGCTCGATTGCCGGACAACCTCTCGACGGTGTTCTCTTTCTGGGTGACTACATCTATGAATCCGGGGGCTCGGTCAACGTGCTTCTGGGTGACGTGCGGGATGACCCTTCCGCAGAAGCGCTGAACCTGGACACCTATCGCGCCAAGTACCGCCTGTATCGCAGCGATCCGGATCTGCGGGCCGCTCATGCAGCGCATGGTTTCGCACCTGTGTGGGACGACCACGAGTTCCACGACAATCACCACTCCGGTTCCCTTGCCGAGGATCCCGTACGCGCCGCCGCTGCCTATCAGGCGTTCTTCGAGTACCAGCCGATATGGCCCATCGATTCCGACCGCATCTATCGGTCACTGCGATTCGGTGATCTGCTCGATGTCTCGATGCTGGACACTCGCCAATACCGCGATCCGAATCCCGCGAACGACCTATTCCAGGCCACAAACGCCGGGCCTGCATCAATCGTGCACGATGAGGGTCGCACTTTCCTTGGCGCCGCCCAGAAGGCCTGGTTGCTCGACCAACTGGGCACAGCGCAGGCCGACGGTGTCACGTGGAAGCTGCTGGGTCAGCAGACGATGATGGCGCCGCTGCGGGCAATCGACCTCGATGAACCGAACTTCCAACCAGCGCCCGAACATGCCGGCGTCTACTTCAACCTCGATCAGTGGGATGGATACACCCACGAGCGCGACCTGATCACGGCGTTCCTGCACGACGAGTCGATCACCAACATGGGCGTGCTCACCGGTGACATCCACTCCTTCTGGCAAGCCTCGATCCATACCGACATGGAGGACTGGTCCAGTCCTGCTGTAGCCCAGGAATTCGTGTGTGGATCCATTTCCTCCACCGCACTGGGTTTCTCGCCGGATCTTGCCGACTCGTTCAGCTCTCTCACCAAGGGTTTCTCACCTGCCTTTCGCTGGGTCGACTGGAAACGCCGCGGGTACGGACTGGTTGCCTGCACACCGGATGACATGCACGTGGAGTTCCACGCCGTGGATGCCTCGGTGCGGGGAGCGCCTGATCGCCAGACCGTTGCCTTTGACTGGGCAGAGGGTACCCACGACGTGGCCGTCACCACCTGATTCGTCCCGCCGTCGAATCTGGCCGAGCAAACTGGGCCGGCGCTGCCGGAACAGTCGGGGGAGATCAGGTGTGGCTGTGCCGGGATCAGGTGTGGCTGTGCCGGAGGGTTCAGGTTGCGGCCATCGCCTCGAGCATGGGCACCTTCACGGCATGTCGAGCTGGAAGCAGGCAAGCGAGCAGGGAAATCACAAGTCCGGCGGCAAATATCAGGCTCATACGGCCCCAGGCCAGGGACACCGCACTGTCCGTGATGCCTCTCACCACGGACCAGCCAACGATCGCTCCGGAGGCCACACCAACGATGGTGCCCAGCAGGCCGATCAGGATCCCTTCGATTCGGACCATCGTACGGACCTGTGACGACGTCATTCCAAGGGCTCGGACCATGCCGAGTTCACGCCGCCGCTCATGGATGCTCAGGTTCATTGTGTTGATGATTCCGATGAGGGCGATCAGCACACTGAGCCCGAGAAGACCGTTGATTGCCGCAATCAGGAAGTCGATTGCCTGACCGATCACCTGGCCGATGAAATTGCCCGGTATGACTTGCACGCCGGTGAATCCAGAAGTCAGCGAATCAAGGGTCGTCCCGAGGTGTTCGATTTCGCCGGAGGCGGAGCGCACATAGACCTGCGCAACGGGTTGGTCTCCGGCAATTTGAGCAAACAGGTCGTCGTTGACAACCGTGCTCAGGAAGATGGTGTCCAGACTGAGCTGAAACTGGGCAACAATCGGAACCTCAATGATGTCACCTTCCGGATCGATCAGCGAGAGGGTGTCATCGGTGCTTGTGGACTGCGGCTCGTCAGGATCGGTCTGACTGGCCTCAGGATCGGTCTGCCCGGCGTCAGGATCGAATGGCCCCGATCCCTGGCCGTCGTGGCGTCCACCGGGGCCGGCGAACCCGCCGACTTCCGAACCGGCGGCGCCTTCTCCGCTGATCACCTGGTCTAGGGATCCGCTGCTCGCCGAGAATCCGGCTGTCCTCTGCAGAGCCTCAATGTCGCTGCCGGAGATCAGTACTGCCTCGCCCGAGGCGGTACTGACCGCTGCCGATCGGATCGGCGCCGTGGCATCGACACCGTCTGCTCTGGCAATCTCGTCGACCAGCTCCTGGGGAATCACTGATTCGCTGACCACGATGAAATCGGATTCGGAGAGGTCCGCGATCTCCACCTCGATCCAGTCCTTGAGGGCCGTACCCGCCACGGTGACGAGCGTGACGAGGAACAGCCCGATCACCAGGGCGTTTGCGGTGGTAGCGGTTCGCTTCGGATTCCTGACCATGTTGTCTGCCGCGATTCGGCCCGTCATTGACGGCCTGAGCAGCAGGCCCGCCAACTTCCCGTAGAGCCGCGCCAACAGCGGTCCGCCGACAACGACGCCCAGAAACAGCAGCAGGGCTCCGGGGGCCAGGAAATACCACTCTGAGGCTGCGAACGCGTTCAGACCCAGCAGAACGATGCCCGACACCAGGAAGAATCCACCGATGTACATGCGGAGGGAACTGGTGCCGGAATCGTCCACCGCCGCTTCGCGCATGGCTTCCACTGGCCGGGAACTACCTGCACGCCATGCCGGGAGCATCACCGACACAACCGTGATGAGTGTGCCGGCGAGCAGTGTGAGCAGGATGACGCGTGGATTGATGGATATACCCACACCCGGGAGGCGCACGTCGAAGCGCTCGAGCACGTACTCGATCAGTCGGGCAATTCCCATGCCGAGTCCCAGACCAGCGAAACTCGCCAACAATCCCAGCAGGGAACCTTCCAGCAGCAGGGAACGACGTACTTGGGAAGGTGTGCCGCCGATCGCCCGAACGAGCGACAGCTCCTGGCTTCTCTGGCTGACAACCACGGTGAAGGTGTTGTAGATCACGAATCCCGAAACAAAGAGCGCAAGCAGTGCGAATCCGGTCAGGATCGGCGACAGAATGGACAGGAACTCTTCCGTGGTCTCGGATTGGCGCGTCAGGAAGTCTTCGCTGCTCAGGACCTCGGGTGAACCCTGCAGGGAGCCTTCCAGGCCGGCGATTACTGCGTCAGGTGTGTCGCTGGATATCAGGATCTGTTGCCAACCGGGGTGCCCTCCCGTGAGGATCTCCTGCGCCCAGTCGGGAGACATGAAGACGTTTCCGCCCGAATCCACCGAAGGAGCGGCTCCGAAGGAACTGATACCCACGATCTCGGCATCCATCTCGCCGCTCGGTGTGTTGATTACCACCGCGTCGCCGACAACGAGCGCACCGTCCTGCGCAGTTTCGGTGTCCACCACGATCTCACCGGCCGCGGTGGGAGGAGAGCCCTCATCGATCGTGATCGGATTCAGGGCGTCGTCTTCGATCCACGCTCGGCCTTGACTCCGGCTGCGGATTGCAGCCCCGTCAGAGTCGATGATGGCGGTTTCGGCAACAAACTCGCCGGCAGCGGCGTCGACTCCTTCGGTGGAAAGGACGTCCTCCATGGCGCTCGCATCGAGTGAATCCAGACGGTGCTCACCCTGATCCGCGGGAGCCAGGACCGCAACGTCGACTCCGGCATATTGAATTGCGGCGTCCCCTTCCACACTTGCCGACAGGGACTGTGTGATCATCAGCCCGGCGGCCAGAAATGCGGTCCCGGTGGCAACCGCAATGGCGGTCGCGAACAGCCGACTGAGATTGGCCCGGAGGTTCTTGAGGGTCAGGCGCAGCACGGTCAGCCCTGAGGTGTGCCCATGTGCGACAGGATTTCCTCGCGGGTGGGATTGACGATGTCATCCACGATCCGCCCGTCGGCGAGGAACACGACCCGGTCCGCGTACGTGGCGGCGCCCGGGTCATGGGTGACCATCACCACGGTCTGTCCCAGTTCGGCCACAGCTTGCGCCATGAACCCGAGGATTTCGGCCGACGATTGCGAGTCGAGGTTTCCGGTGGGTTCGTCGGCGAAGATGATGTCGGGCCGTTCCACCAGGGCCCGAGCCACGGCCACACGCTGTTGCTGGCCGCCGGAGAGTTCCGATGGGCGGTGACCCAGACGGTCCGACAGACCAACAGTCTCGATGACCGTCTGCATCCATTCGGGATCAGGTTTGGATCCCGAGAGATCGAGGGGGAACGTGATGTTTTCCCGGGCGGTCAGGGTGGGCAACAGGTTGAACTGCTGGAAGACGAATCCGATCTGCTCCCGTCGCAACAGCGTGAGGCGCTTCTCGCTGAGGTTCGAGATCTCGACGTCGCCGATGATCACCTGACCCTGATCGGGCCGATCCAGTCCGGCAGCTACCTGCATCAGGGTGGTCTTGCCGGAGCCGGAGGGTCCCATGATTGCGGTGAACTTGCCCGCTTCGAATCCCACGGTGACGTTGTCGAGGGCGATCACGCGGGTGTCATCGTGGCCGAAGATCCTGTAGGTGTTGATCACCTGCGCCGCCCATTTGACCTGGGTCGGAGGTGCGGATCGGGGTTCTTCTGTCGGGGTGCTCATCTCACATCTCTGATTGCTCGACGGGTCCGGCCGTTCGACCGGATCGGCAGTCGGGCCGGTTGGACAGTCTGGCACGCTCCGTCTCACCAGGAGCGACTCGGACTACGGCTGATCAGTCCAGGCTGGTCCAGTTCAGCGGATCTTGTTTGTAGAAATCCTCGAGAACTGAATACAGCTCCCAATGCTCGTGATTGAGCGTGCGCGGATCAGAGAAGAAGGATTCTGTCGCCACTGCAAAGAACTCCGCAGGATTCACTCCCGCGTAGCTGCGAAGGCTGTGCCCGCCCCGGCCCTTTGCAGCCTGTTCATAGGCATGGGTACAAACCTTCACCCAGTGATCGAATTGATCCTGAGTAGCCATGGGTGGGGTTCCGTCGGCACTGCCGTCGAGCATGTCGATCTTGTGTGCGAATTCGTGGAACACCACGTTGTGTCCGAGTCCTGCGTGCCGTGCGTCGTTGTTCACTTGATCCCAGGACACCAGCACGGGGCCTCGGAAGTTCGCCTGACCGAGAATGGGCACTGGATCGTCCGACACCAGTCCGCTCACCTGTGAGTGCTCGCCGTGCATGACCATCGTGGAGGGGTGCACAACGATTGCCTTCACGTGGCGGTAGGAGTCCGAGGACAATTCGAGAATCAGCAGCGCTGCCTGGGACGCTATGACCAACATCATCTCGTCGGTGACGTCAAAATCCTTGGCCGCTTCCCAGCTTTTCGTGGCGATCATGTCGAGTGTGAGCGCTTCGAGGCGCACTCGACGATCGGGGTCCAGTCGTCCCCACCAGGTGAAACGTTCCGCACAGATGACGCGCCACTCGTCGAGGAATCCTGCTTCCAGTGTCTCGCGCTTCATGCGATGGTGCCTGGTCTCGAACAATCTCATGGCTGCTCAGTCTGGTGCATGTGGGTCTGAGCGTCGTGTCGGCGCCCGATTCACCTGCCGGAGATCCATTCAGTGAGCAGATTGAAGAATGCCGGATCAGCACCCACGTAATCGGAGAGAATCACCTTTGTCTGCGGGTTCCGGACCCTGGCTTCCTCCACGATTTCCGGTATGTCCCCGGTCACGTGGTTGCCTGAATGTACGAACAGTGGCAGGAGACGCACGGAATCTGCGGTGGCCGCGGCCGCGTCGATGGCTTCCCCGATCGATGGTTCGGCCAGTTCGAGGAAGGCAGGCACGACATTGGCGTGAGCCTGTTCGCCCAGGGAACCACACAACATGTGGTGATTGTCGTTTGCGGTCTGGCTCCGGCTTCCGTGGGCGATCAGAATCACCACTTCGTCGGCTGAGGTGTTGTCTGCCACGCTCGCAACGGTAGGTTCCCGGGTCGTGAGTGACAATGCAGATGCAGATGCAGACGGCAGCGGTGCCGGGGTGGGACCGGAAGCCGACGCGACAACCAACCATGGCTCTTCCCCGGAGGGCGCCACTGCGCGCCGCGTGGGAGTAGGTCCCCACATGAAACCCTGGCCGGATGACCCTCGCCTGGATCCGGAACTCCTGGCCGAGGGGGATACCCGAAACGTCATTGACCGTTTCCGCTACTGGCGCCACGACGCCATCGTGAGCGAACTGGCCGAAAACAGTTTTGAGTATCACGTTGCCGTGGAGAACTTCGAGCACGACTTCAACATCGGCACGGTGGTTCGCAACGCCAATGCCTTCGGTGCGGCTGGAGTCCACATCGTGGGTCGGCGACGCTGGAATCGTCGAGGTGCGATGGTGACCGACCGGTACCTGGAGGTTCGGCATCATCGCGACGTTGCCGACTTTTCGCACTGGGCGAGTCAACAGGGCCTCGTAATCGTGGGGATCGACAACATCGAGGGGTCAGTGCCGATCGAGGCGGTTCCCTTGCCAGTCAACTCGGTGCTCCTGTTCGGCCAGGAAGGACCGGGGCTGTCCCCCGAAGCCCGCGAGGTTTCGGCGATGATCTGCTCGATCGAGATGTACGGCTCGACGCGATCGGTCAACGCCGGAGTTGCCTCCGGGATAGCGATGTACCAGTGGCTCCTGACCAACGGTCCCGAGGTCCCCGTTGATGGCCCCTGAGGCTCTGTTGACGGCCCCTGAGGCTCTGTCCCGAGTCAGTCGGAGGATTCTCCGAGGGTCCTGAACTCTTCCCAGATGTCATCCGCATCGGAGCGACCCTCGAGTGAGTGCTTGATCTCGCCTTCCATGGTCTGGATCATGTTGTCGCGTCGCACCCCCGTGGCCTCGGTTCGTGCCACTTGCCAGATGGTGTCGACGATCTCCTCGCCGCTGTGGTGTTTCCCGGATTCGCCGATGACCGTGCGGTCACGCAACTCGGTGAGTGCGGTTCGCAAGTACTCCACGTGGGGCGTTTCATCTGCGCGGATGCAATTCACGATGAATGCGGCCTCGCCGTTTCCAGCCACCAGTGAGTCGTCGGACAGCAAAGCTTCAGCCCAGGTGAAGGTGTGGAAGGCGGAGATCTCGATCATCAGGAGCCGGATCATCCGCTGCAGCAGCAGATCGAGCTGTGGACTGATGTCGTCTGACAACAGTCGGGTCGGTTGGGCCGTAGGTCCCGGCGCCCCTCCGGGGGCGACAATCCCCATGCGCTCGAGCATGATCTGGGTCTGATCTTCGGTGATCGGGTTCTCGAACGCAATGTCGCGGGCCGCAAACCACATGTCTCTGTGACCGGCCTCGACAACTCCATCGCCCTCCCAACCCGCCTCGTCCCGGGCATGTGCCTCGATCAGTCCCTTGTCGAGATGGGCAAGAGCGGTTCCGTCGATGTCTTCAACGATGATCGACTGGAGGTCGGGTACCTCGGTGAAGCGCAGGAACGAACCGAATCCCTCAACCGTGCCGATGCGGGTGAGGCTTGAAACCACGGATTCGGGGGCACCCCGACGCAGGAGCATCCGGGTCTGTTCCAGAGTTGGAAAGTTGGCGGGCCAGTCGTTGATGCGGACGTCGATGAGTTCCTTGCCAGCGAACTGCTTCAGGTGATTCGCCTGCCAGGCCGCAATCGCGGGAACCCGATTCCTGGTCCGCGGAGAGATGTAGTTGCCGTCGTCATCGAGGCCGCCGTGGCACAGAATGCCGTTGGCGGTCAGTGGTTCGGCAACGTCACCCGTGTCGAGAAGTTCTTCGGTGGAGTAGATCAGCTGGCTCATTTGTCTCCCCGTGTCCAGTGGTGACCAGAGAGCATAGCGGCCGGCGTGCAAATGGCCGGTGTGCAAATGGGGCGTGCAAATGGGGTGTGCAAATGGAAGGTCCAGCCAGCCGGTGCCGGCCTGGGCCGACCGGTCGCCGGTGACGTCTGTGTGGTTTGGTGGGTCGCTGGTAACTTTCGCCACCGTGAGCACATCTTCAGACCCGGCTTCAGACGCGATCGAACAGACAGTGGAAACCATCGATTCCGACGCTCCGTTGCGAATGTTCGATCTGGCCGATCGAGTGGCCGTTGTGACGGGCGCGTCCGCTGGTCTGGGCAACCGATTTGCGCGCGTTCTTCATGCTTCGGGAGCCAATGTCGTGGTGGCCGCGCGCCGCGCGGGCCGGTTGGCGGAGCTGGCCGATGAGCTGGGGGAACGGATTCATCCGGTGCAGGCGGATCTGACCGATGGCGAGGATCGCGAGCGCGTTGTACGAGTTGCCGTGGAGCTGGGTCGTCTGGACATCCTGGTGAACAACGCAGGGTACGCCAGCACGCAGCCGGCGGAGTCCGAATCACTGGAGCACTATCAGCGCACGATGGACATCAATCTTCATGCCGTGCACCACATGTGCCAGCTGGCCGGCGCGGTGATGATCGGTCAACGCAGTGGAAGCATCGTGAACATCGCTTCGGTCCTCGGATTCGTGGGATCCGCTCCGATCAAGGAAGCCTCATATTGTGCGGCCAAGGGCGCAGTGGTGAACCTGACCCGGGCTCTGGGTGCGGAGTGGGGCCGCAAGGGCGTGAGGGTCAACGCCATAGCGCCCGGGTGGTTCCCCTCCGAAATGACACAGGAGGAGATGTTCGACGATGAATCGGGACTTGCCTTCATCGAGTCGAATGCGCCGATGGGGCGTGCGGGAAGAGAGCACGAACTCGACGGTGCGCTGCTGTATCTTGCTTCCGATGCCTCGAGTTATGTAACGGGCCACACGATCGCCGTTGACGGCGGCTGGCTGGCCCGCTGACAACCAAGCTGACTACCAAGAAACCCCGGTTGCAATCCAAGAACCTTGCAACCCAAAAAGCAGAGATCCGATGGTGGCGGCTTCGCGTCGGACGGGTTCGGGTTGGTGCAGGCGGGCTCGCGTCAGCCGAGGGCCGGGTGGGTTTGCGTCGGGTGGGTTTGCGTCAGCCGAGGGCGGGGCTGCCGACGAAAGCCGGCGGGTCACCCGGCTTGGGATACGCCGGCCGGTTCCACGCGAGGATCTCGGCCAGGTGATTGGTGATCGGCTTCCAGGTTTCCGGATTCCAGCCGTTGGCCCTTCCGACCAGCTCCTGACTGGTGCTCACGTGAATCAAGGCCGGAATCTGTTCCAGTCCCAGGGCCTTCACAAGTTCGCGCTCGGGATCGCAGAAGGTGAGGACGTTCTCGGCGTGCGGGCCGAGGAACGTACGGGCATCGTCTTCTTCGGCAGTGACTACCCACGCCACGCGGCAGTCAGCCTCGCGGAGTTCGAAAAGAATTCGCGAAGCAGTCTCGAGAATCCACGAACTCTCGATTTCGTAGGGATCGATCGCCACGGCAACAAAGTGGAACAGTTGGGTCTGATCCGCCAGCGAAACAGGTTCGCCGCCGATGGGATGGAGTTCGACGTCGGTGTTCAATGCCACGGTCAGCGACGATAGCGCGCAGTTCGGGCTCCACCGAAGTCTCTGCGGACCTAGGATCGGTGCCGTGCACCCCATAGAGCGGCTGCGCTTCGTGGCCAGAGCGCAGGATCTTCCTTCAGCATTGCTGGCGGCAGAGGCCGCCTCGGCACTCGTGATGTTTTCAGATGAGCCGGCTGCCCTGGTTTCGGCGAGTCGCCGGGTCCTCTCGCGACAGCTTTCATGCGGACCTCTGTGGTGGGTGTGTGCTCGCCTCCTTGCCGCTGAAAGCGTGAGGGGTGCAGCGTCCGACTCCATCTCCGAACTCGAATCCGACACGACGATCGCATCGGCATCCCTTGCACTCGACGCTCTGGCTGCCGAGCGGGCGGCCGCCGCATTCAACGCTGATGAGGATTCCGACGAGGATTTCGGGTTCGATCCGGATCAGCCCGTTCACCCGGGCGAACTCGGTGTGGAGTTGATTGACGCGAGGGTGATCGGTGACGGAGCAGCCATTGTTGACGGCTCGCGTTGGGACACCTTCGATCAGTCTGCGCAGCAGCGGTGGCTCGTCGGAGGTATCGGACATCACCTGCATGAGAATCTCTGGGCGTCCCTGGTGACTCACTGGAGTGATTCGCCGGCGGCACTCGACTCCTGTGAGGTGCTCGTGCCGATCGAAACCTTCACACACGTGGTCGGACCGTCCGGACTGGTACCGGTCGGCGAATTGGGTGAACCTGATTGTCCGATGGCACCCGAATTGGCCCGTCTCGCAGGCTGAAACCGGGAGTCGTCGATGCGACTGTGGGCGGTCCCGATTGTCGGGAGCGGTCGCAGGCCTGCCGGCTCGCTGATAGTTTCGCCATCCATGGGTCAGATCGTTGAATTTCCGAGTAATGGGTCCTCTGCCAGCGGTTACTTCGCTGCCGCCGAGGGAGGTAGCGGCCCGGGGATCCTGGTGATTCAGGAGTGGTGGGGTCTGGTTCCGCACATCCGCGATGTTGTCGACCGGTTCGCTGCCGCAGGATTCTCAGCGCTGGCTCCGGACCTGTTTCACGGCGAAACAACGTCAGAGCCGGACGAGGCCGGAAAGCTCATGATGGCCCTGAACATCGAGCGTGCCTCCAGGGACATGCGCGGAGCCATTGCGTTCCTCCAGCAGAGCGATGCCGTGAGCACCGAGAAGGTGGGCGTCATCGGCTTCTGCATGGGAGGCGGGCTGGCAATGGTGGTGGCTTGTAATGAACCCGAATCGATAGGTGCGTGCGCGCCTTTCTACGGTCTGATTCCGTGGGAATCGGTCAAGCCGGACTTCTCGAAGCTGCAAGCTCCGCTACGGGGACACTTCGCAGAGCTCGATCCCTTCTTTGGACCGGAAGCCGCCAACGGCCTCGAGCAGGAACTCAGGGATCTCGGCAAGGACGCAGAGATCAAGGTGCACGCAAACGTGGATCACGCATTCTTCAATGACGAGCGCCCGGAAGTCCACGACAGTGATGCTTCCGCTGAAGCATGGGAGTCGACGCTGGACTTCTTGCGCAGCACGTTGGCCTGAGTCCCGGGCTGACCGATCTCACATCACGTGCGGAACTGATCAACCTTGCGTGTCCTGGTAATCACCAACGATCTCCCTCCACGGGTGGGTGGCATCCAGTACTACGTTGACCAGTTGTGCCGTGGAATGGTGGCTGCCGGTGACACCGTGGTTGTGTACGGATCCACATCCAGAGGATCCGCCGAGTTCGACCGGACAGCACCGTACGAAGTGGTTCGGGAGCGAACCCCCGTGCTGCTGCCGACCCTTGGAGTGCGCCGCCGAGCCGTGGAGTTGGTGAAGCGGATCGACGCAGACGTGGTCGTGTTCGGTGCTGCGTTCCCCCTGGGATTGATGGGTGCACACATCAAGTCCTGCACCGGAGTCCCGTATCTCGCGTTCACCCACGGACTCGAGGTGTCGACGGTCCGGATGCCGTTCGGTTCGGCGGTACTCGGGCAGGTCGGGCGCAGAGCTGATGTGGTCACTTATGTCTCGAACTGGTGTGAATCGCTGTTGGCCCCAGCATTCGGCAAACATCCTGAGCACGTTCTGCTTCCGCCCGCCATCGATGACTCGGAGTTCAACGAGGCGGTCTCGGGTGTCGAGGTCCGCGCGCGCCACGGTCTTGAAGATGTTCCCCTGATCGTGTGTGTGTCGCGACTGGTGGAACGAAAAGGTCAGGACAAGCTCATCGAGGCACTGTCGGCGATTCGTTCCGGGGTGCCAGACGCGTGCCTGATGATCGTCGGGGGAGGACCACAACGCGGCTCGCTCGAACGACTGGCCGACCGACTCGGGCACTCGGATCACGTGGTGTTCGCCGGTCAGGTTTCCGAAGAGGAGCTGCCCATGCACTACGCAGCCGCGGATGTGTTCGCAATGCCATGCCGGGAGCGGCGGCTGGGTCTGGAGGTGGAGGCGTTCGGAATCGTGTTCATCCAGGCTCAGGCGGTTGGCGTGCCGGTGGTGGCCGGAAACATCGGGGGAGTACCCGACACCCTCATTGATGGCGAGACCGGCACTCTCGTGGACGGCACGAGCACATCAGAGGTCGCATCTGCCGTAGCCCGGCTCCTGGACGACAAAGACCGTGCAGCAATGGGGGAGCTGGCCGCCCGGCGAGTCCGCGAGAACTTCACCTGGACGGCCCGTACCCAAGAGCTGCGTGACCTGTTGACTCAGATGGCTGACAGAGCGTCTGAGTAGCTGGCGAAGTCCCGAGCCTCACCCAGACCACTCGAGGCGAACACGGACTTGACCCGCCCGTCGGTGCCCACGACCACGGTCTGGCGGAGTGCGCATCCAAGGTTCTCGTCGAAGCAGCCGTACGCACGTGCAACTTCGCCATGAGGCCAGCCGTCCGACAGCACTGGAAAGTCGAAACCCTCTTGTGACTTCCATTCCTTCTGGCTGGGGGAGCGGTCACACGAGATGGCCAGCACCTGGTTGCCGGCATCGTTGAAGTCCGAGAGGTTGTCGCTGATCTCGCAGAGTTCGTCCTGGCACGTGCCGGTGAAAGCGAAGGCGACGAACACGATGGTCACCGACTGCTTGCCGTGGAAGTCGGCGAGCCTGACGGTCTCGCCTTCGGTGTCCTTCAGCGTGAATTCCGGTGCTGGATCGCCGATGTTGATGCTCATTGTGGTCTCCTGGGGGCCGTTCGGACCTGCGACTGCGTGTCCGTGGGTTGGATTGTCGACAGGTTGGACGTCGACTTGTGCTTCCCAGCATGGCATCCCGTTGGTGTCAGCTCCCAGTGGGCATCGGTCATGCGAATCGTCTGGTCAGCCAGTCGGTCAGGTAGGAGTTCACCTGATCGGGGTACTCCTGTTGCACCCAGTGCCCGGCTCGCTCGACCATGTGGATTTCCAGGTCAGTGCAGAGTGCATCCATGCCTTCGGCCATCGACGGCGGGATCGCCGGATCCCATTCCGCGGTGATCATGAGAGTCGGAATGTCGAGGACCTTGGTGCCGATGTCCGGATGTGCCACTGACTTCGCATCGATGTTTCGGTACCAGTTGATGGCACCCCGGAAGCCGGTGCGGTTGAACGTGTCGATGTAATGATCGAGTTCTTCGCGACTGGCGATCGGGTCGCCCAATCCGCTGAGTTCCTCGATTCGCCTGAACGGGTTGAAGTCCATGCCGGCGCCGCGGCCAATGCCGTCGTCGGCGATTTCCCGGGGATCCCGGCCTGCCACCATGAGGTTCTCGAACACAGGGGCGACGCGGTCGTCGAGGAAGGATTCCGCAACGCCGGGCTCCTGGAACCACAACATGTACATCTTCTCGGGATCGGGAAACAGTGACCTGAGCAGTTCCGTAGTGGCGAACGGCTTGTTGGGACTGCAGATGCCGACCACACCAGCGGTCCGTTCGGGAAAGAGAACTGGCATGGCCCAGGCCACGTAGCCACCCCAGTCGTGCCCCACGAAGATTGCCTTGTCGATCTCCAGTGCATCGAGCATGTCGGCCAGATCACCGGCGAGGTTGGCCAGTGCGTATGCGGATACGTCCTGCGGTGCCGTGGTGGAGCCATAACCCCTCTGGTCCGCGGCGATGGCTCGGAATCCCGCATCTGCGACGGCCGGCAGCTGATACCTCCATGAATATGCGAGCTCCGGAAATCCGTGGCAGAAAACCACTGGAACACCCTCGTTGTCCTCGCCCAACTCGTGCACGGACATTGTGATCTCGTTCTGATCGTCAGCCGGCGTATTCGCTCCGGAGAGTGTGACTGCAGTTGGCTCGGGGAAGATCCACATCGGGCGAACCGTAGTAAAGATCTGTCCACCCGGGTTGAACAACCCAATGCAGGGATGTCGACCGCTGGCAATGCAATTCGGCCATGCACGACCTCTGCTTCGATGTGTTGGATGCCAACCCGGGGGCAATGGCTGCGGACGGAATGGCGGACCCACGTGGTGAAGTGACCGGGTTTGCTAGCTCCAGAGGTTGGTCCAGTGTTCGCCCAGCCAGTCGGTCACAGTGCCACCGAACTTCATGGCGAGCAGTGTCGCCGTGACTGCGATCACACCCATGATGATCCAGGTTGAAG
>JAUXGW010000037.1 GCA_030621865.1 Actinomycetes bacterium | reverse complement strand
TCCGGAGCACGCTAATCCGCCGGACACTTGACCTCCGGTGGTTCGGATACCGTGTCGCCCATGTCGAATGTACCCGGGTCAAATGTAGGAGTATCCCGTGGCGGACCGCCCGAAACTGTTCTGCCCCCCGATGATCCTCGTTGTGTCACCGCTCTTGCCGCTGCGCTTGATTCCGAAGGAGATGCTCGGGAAGCGGTTGCGGCGGTGGCCGCTGACTGGCCTCGGTCGTTGGCCTGCTGGGTGGCGCTTGGAGATCTCGGCCGCGACCGCATGGAAAGTTATGCCGCGTACCGAGTCGCTTATCACCGTGGACTCGATCTGATGCGGGCATCCGGATGGAGGGGCAGCGGCTTCGTGCGTTGGGATCGTGAAACCAACCGTCCCTTCCTCAGTGCCCTGAAGGGTCTGGGGGAGTGCGCAGCGGCGATCGGCGAGCATGACGAGGCACAACGGTGCGCCCAGTTCCTCGATCAGCTCGATCCCGCCTGGGGCGCCAGCAGTCGGTGAAATGGGTTGGAGCCGGAGACTGTCCCGCTCACATGATCTCGGTGGTCGTGAAGACCCGGTCCGAATTGTCCGGGTAGCAAGTGTTGCCGACCGATGCGAGATCGAACTGCGCGACGTTGGACAACGTGTGCATCCGTGTCTCGATGGTGCTGCCAGGGTCTCCGGTGGCGGTGAACGTGAGCCGGTCCTTCGGCATCTGCACCGTGCTTCCCGGCGCGAACGGCCCAGGCACGCGATAGACCATGAATTCCCCCTCGATCGAGAGGCTGGGATAGCCGGGTCCCATGTCGATCCCGGCCGACATCACCGAGTCGACGAACTGCACGTTGTCCGGCAGTGGGTACCGAATCGTCATCCACTTGACATTCTGGACCGCGTATCCCTCCACCACCGTGGGCACGGTGAACGTGCCGGGAGTTACCGTGATGTTGAAGGTCTCACCCGCGTTGACGGTGGCGGGCGCTTCGATGTTCACGCTCGCGGGCTGCGGGAAGTCGTAGTAGGTGCCAGAGACGCTGAAGTAGCAGGTCATGTTGACACCGAACCATTGCCCGGTTGGCGGCGACCAGGGCAACGTGGTGGAAGTTGTGGTGGTCGGTCCTGCCGGGCCGCCTCCACCCGGAGGGGCGCAGGCCATCGCCAGAAGGCTCAGGGCCGCGACACCCACGATTGCCCCCAACACCCGGCCCGTGAACTTCTGCGACTTCGAACCCATTATGACTCTCCCCTTCTGGACTGCCGTCACGGTAGCAGAGTGGACCCGAACAGGTTTCAGCCCGTGAAATCGCTTCCAGCGCGTGAATCGGGTCATTCGCGGGATCACTAGTAACGTTGGCGGACCCCGCCCAGCCCGACCCTCCGGAAGGCACCATGAGTTCTGCTGATTCGAATCCACCACGCCGCTCAGGTTCTTCTGGTTCCCGCCGGCCCACGGATGGCGATCGCGAACCACAGAGCGGACTGGTCCGTTCCGATCCCGACATCTGGATCGATGAAGGCAAGGTCGACGGCAAGGGTGGAGCTCCGAAACCTCCACGGTCGAAGAAACCGCGCAAACGCGCCGCCAAGGCCAAGGTCACGGTTGATGCACCGAAACTCAAGGGCATGGTCGGCAACAAACGGGCGGCAGTGCTCACCGACAGGCTGGGGCAGGCTGCGACTGCGTATCTGGAGGACCGGTATTTCGACAGCCGCCGGATCCTCAAACCGATCGTGGAAGAAGTTCCCGCCTTGCCGGAGGCCCGGGATCTCTACGGCCTGACTCTGTATCGACTCGGCCAGTGGAGTCCAGCGGTGGAGCAACTCGAGGAATTGATCAACCTCACCAACAACACCACTGACCAACATCCCGTTCTGGCGGACTGCTACCGGGCGATGGGCAAACACGATCGGGTCGAAGAACTCTGGCTGGAGCTACGCGAAGCTTCCCCAAGCGCGGAGTTGGTCACCGAAGGCCGAATTGTTGCGGCGGGTTCCAAGGCAGATCAGGGCAACTATCCAGCCGCCATCGCCATTCTGAGCAAGGGATTCAAGATCCCGAAGTCGCCGGAGGAGTTTCATCTTCGGCGTGCATACGCCCTTGCCGACCTGTACGAGCGCAGCGGCGACGTACTGCAGGCGAAGTCGATCTTCGAGCGCATCGCGCGGGCCGACTCCGACTATCTCGATGTACTCGAACGTCTCGACGCTTTCGCCTGAAACTGCCTCGGCCGGCAGTTCAGGTGCTGCTGATCAGGTTCTGGACGCCTCGAAGATGCTTCCGATGGAGGCATCGAGCGCAGCGTTGAATTCGTCATCGCTTTGCTGGGCGGTGAGTCCTTCGGTGAGCGCACGGGAGAAGCTGGCGGTCATCCCGTTGTTGCGGGAAAGGCGGGCATTCGACTCTTCGCGGCTGTAACCACCGGAGAGTGCAACAACACGCAGAACTCTGGGGTGATCGATCAGCTCGGAATAGAAATCATCGGTTTCGGGCAGAGTCAGCTTCAGCATCACCTGCTGATCCTCGTCGAGGCTGTTGAGCTGATCGAGGATCGCAGTCCTGAGCAGCGCTTCGGCTTCAGCTTTGGTGGCGCTGTTGATGTCCACCTCGGGTTCGATGATCGGCACCAGGCCGGCGGCGATGATCTGTCGACCCAGGTCGAATTGCTGGTCAACGACAGCCTTCACTCCTGCTTCGTTGGCTTCGGAGATCACGGAACGCATCTTCGTGCCGAAGACACCCTTGGCCCTCGCCCGCGCCAGCAGATCGTCGAGTTCGGGCATTGGTTTCATGACCTGTGCGCCGTCGACTTCATCGGCCAGACCCTTATCGACCTTCAGGAAGGGAACAACGTTCTTGGTGTTCCAGAGGTACTCCGCCGTTCCGACACCGGCGACCTCGCGGTCCATGGTCATCTCGAAGAGAATCGCACCCATGATGCGCTCACCGTTGAAGGCAGGACTCGTCATGATCCGAGTGCGCATTTCGTGGACCAGATCGAACATCTCGTCGTCGCCGGAGTAGCTGTCTTCGGCCACGCCGTACAACTTCAGCGCCTTGGGGGTGCTTCCGCCGCTCTGATCGAGTGCTGCGATGAAACCTGCAGCCTTGACTTTGTTCAGCTGGTCTTCGTTCATTGAGTTCACCTCGTGAGGATCTCCGGGGTGACCAGTCCCGCCCTGGAATGCATGCCGTCTGGTCGGCTGCAATGATTCCACAATGAGCCCGAACACTTCACATTGGGTGCTTGACCTCGACGGCGTCATGTGGCGAGGCGATGATCCCATTGGGGGATCCACCGAAGCCGTTGGAGAGTTGCTTGGCCTTGGCGATCAGGTCGTGTTCTGCACCAACAACTCGAGTGAATCAGGCAGTACCCGAAAGACGAAGCTGCTGAACCGTGGCATTCCCGACGGATTTGAGGTAGTCACCTCGGCCGACGCGGTGGCAACTCTCGTGGAATCCGGATCCCGCGTCCTGTCCGTGGGTGGAGCCGGCCTTGCGGAGGCCCTTGCCGCCCGCGGTGCCGAGGTGACCGACATCGGGGGATCGAACTCTCCTCCGCACAGCTCCGCTGAAGCGCACAGCTCTGCTGAAGACTTCGACAGGGATCAGGAGTTCGACGACGTGGTGGTGGGCCTCAACCCTCGCTTCGATTATCAGATGCTTGATCTGGCGGCGGCGGCGGTGCGCAGGGGAGCGAGGCTGTTGGTCTCGAACACCGACACCGCCTATCCGGGTTCGGGCGGGATTCACCCTGGAACCGGATCGCTGGTTGCGGCAGTGGAGGCCGCATCGGGTCGCCCCTCGGTGCCCGGCGGGAAACCGAATGAACCAATGGCTGCTCTCCTGAGGGACATCGTCGGCACGGGTCCGGGCATTGTGGTTGGGGACAACGGTGAAACCGACGGCCGCCTGGCAGAGAAGCTGGGATTACCCTTCGGTCTGGTCCTCACAGGAGTGACCGAAGAATCTGATCTTCCGCTGGCCGTCCCGGTTGACTTCGTCGCCGACGACCTGGCCTCCCTGGTGGCCCGTCGGTCAGAACTGATCTCTTGAGTTCGGTCTGTCTCCTAAGCTCGTTCCGTGCGCCGCCGACTCGACGTCGAACTCGTCCGTCGCAAGATCACCGCCGACAAAGCGGAGGCCCGATCCCTCATTGCTGAGGGCAAGGTGCTTGTTTCCGGCTCGGTCGCATCCAACGAGGCCCGAATGGTCGATCCCGGAGAGCCCCTGCTGATCAAGGAACCACCCAGGTTCGTGGGTCGGGGAGCCGAGAAACTTTCCGCAGCGCTGGAAAACTTCGGCGTGGACCCCGCCGGGCTCGAGGTCCTCGACGTCGGCGCCTCCACCGGGGGATTCACCGACTGCCTCCTTCAGGCGGATGCGGCCCGAGTGGTGGCACTCGACGTCGGTCACAACCAACTGCATGAATCACTTCGCGGTGACGACCGTGTTGTGGTGCTGGAGCGAACCAATCTGCGATATGTCACCTCGGACGACCTGGGCACTTTCGACGGAATAGTCGGTGACCTGTCATTCATCTCGTTGACCACGGTGATGGAGAAACTGTTCGAGTTGGCGGGTCCGGGAGCTTGGCTGATTCTGCTGATAAAGCCGCAGTTCGAGGCGGCGCGCCCGGTCGTGTCCCGCTCCGCGGGGGTGATCACCGACCCGGCCGTCTGGCGATCCACGATTCTTTCGGTATTGCACGCTGCGGTGGGTGCCGGAGCGACCATCATTGACCTGATGAGATCACCGCTGAAGGGAGCCGACGGAAACGTGGAGTTCCTCGTTCACCTGGTCGCCCCCGGCCGGAATCCTGTGTCTGTGCGGTCATCTGATCAGCCTGCGAACCGAGTGCCGGCGCCTTCCGTTGCCGCGCTGGTCGACAGGGTGCTGGTCGATCCAGCACCGGCGGGCCACCGGAGTCCGGGTAACCCATGAAGACCTTCGGACTGGTTCTCCACGAGCATCGAGCGGCTGAGCTGGCGATCGACATCTCCGACTGGCTGCACGAGCGCGGCCATGAGGTTCGTCTGCTGGACCCGGATGCCGCCCGGCTCGACCGTCCTGACCTCGGAATTGCCCTTGGGGAATTCGCCATCGGAATGGATCTTCTGGTGAGCCTCGGAGGGGACGGCACGATGCTCACGGCCGCGGATCTGGCAGTGGAAGAGGGAGTTCCGGTTCTCGGGGTGAACCTCGGAACCCTTGGTTATCTCACTGTGGCGGAACCCAACGGGATTAGAATGGCTCTGAAGCGCTTCCTTTCCGGGTCATACAACATCGAGGACCGGATGCGGATGCAGGCCTCGATCAACCGCTCGGACCGCGAACCGGAACTGACGAGTGCGCTCAATGAAGTGGTGATCGAGAAGTCCGAACCGGGTCACACGGTGCGGATGGATGTGGAACTGGACAGGCACCCGTTCACGTCCTGGGTGGCCGACGGGCTGATTCTCTCCACCCCCACCGGATCAACGGCCTATTCATTCTCGGTACGTGGACCGATTGTGGATCCGGAACACCGGGCGGTGATCATGGCACCCGTCGCTCCACACATGCTCTTCGACCGATCCATGGTGTTGCGGCCCGACTGCGAGGTCCGGGTGACGGTGGCCGGCGATCGCGACGCGGGGTTGTCCATTGATGGTCGACCCCAGGAGGCGCTCCACCCCGGCGAGAGTGTGGTTTGTGTCGCGGCCAGGACGCCATCGCGCTTCGTCACCTTCGGTGAACGGGACTTCCATTCCGTTTTGCGAGAGAAGTTCGGCCTGACCGAAAGGTGAGCCTGACCCACGGGCGAGTGGGCAGCCCTGCCCACAGGATGTGACAGACCATGTGGTGGTCGGAGACCGGCCGTCGCCTACGATTCAGCACAGATGTTGATCGAACTCGCGGTCAGGGATCTTGGTGTGATTGCCGAGGCAAGAATCCCGTTTGGCGCGGGTCTGACCGCTCTCACGGGTGAAACCGGAGCTGGGAAGACGATGGTGGTGGAGGCCCTCAACCTGTTGCAGGGCGAGCGGGCTGATCCGTCAAGGGTTCGACCGGGTGCGGGCGAAGCTGTGGTCGAGGGACTCTTTGCCGAAGGGGACACCGAGTGGGTGCTTCGACGGGTGATACCTGCCAGCGGACGGTCTCGGTGTTACCTCAACGGTGAACTGACCACAGCGGCGCAGATGGCGGAGCTGACATCCGGACTGATTGAGGTCCATGGTCAGCACGCCCAACGGGCGCTCATGACCCGGCAACTTCAACGCGAGTCCCTGGATTTGTTCGCCGGAGCCAACCTTGAATCCCTCCATACTGCCCGGACCCTGGTGAAGGGATTGGCCGCCGAACTGGAGGAATTGGGCGGTGACGAGCGCGACAGAACCCGTCAGGCCGATCTTCTCGGCTACCAGATCGCCGAAATCAGCGAGGCCGCGCTGACCCACGGTGAAGATCGGGAGCTTTCCTCGGAAGGCGATTACCTCGGTGACGCGGTTCAGCACCGCGAAGCGGGCCAGAAAGCGCTCGGGCTGCTTTCTGATGATGGGGGAGGAGGGGATCTGGTTGCACGCGCCGCTGCGGAGTTGACCGGCCGCCATCCCTACCGGGATCTCGCCGAGCGGCTTGTCGCGTTGCAGGCAGAGCTGGCTGATTGTGTCATCGACCTCCGGGACACAGCCGACGGAGTCCAGCCCGATGAGGAGCGCCTCGACTGGATCCGCCGCCGACGTCAACTGATCGTGGATCTCGAGCGGAAATACGGCAATGACATAGCCGAGATCCTCCTGTTCGAAGAACGCGCCCGAACCGAACTCCGCGATCTGGAATCCGCCACCGAAAGGCGCGGGCAGGTCGCAGCGGAGCTGGAGGCCGCTCGCGTATCGCTGCTCGGGGCTGCGGAAATCGTGGGCAAGGATCGTCGGGCAGCGTCTGCGAAGCTGGCTTCAGCTGTGGAGGCGAAGCTGGGTGCCCTGGCCCTGGCCGGAGCGGGTTTCGAGGTGCAGGTGGAGGATTCCGATGATCTGCCCGACGGCTCGAAGGTGACCTTCCTGCTCTCTGCCAACAAGGGCGTTCCCGTTGCAGAGTTGACCAAGGCAGCTTCCGGTGGGGAGTTGTCGAGGGTCATGCTCGCTCTGCGTCTGGTGCTCACGACTGGTCCCCCGACAATGGTGTTCGATGAAGTCGACGCGGGTGTGGGCGGCGAAGCTGCAGTTGCAGTCGGGAGGGCGCTGAGTGACCTGGGAGGCGCGAGCCAGGTGCTGGTGGTGACTCACTTGCCGCAGGTCGCCGCATTCGCCGATCATCAGGTGTTGGCGTTGAAGACAGAGACGAGGAAATCCACGGTGACCACCCTCACTGCGCTTTCCGACGAGTCGATTCGGGTGAAGGAACTGGCGCGGATGCTTTCCGGGTCTCCCGACAGCGAAACAGCCGCGCAGCACGCGCGTGAACTACTGGACGCTGCACGAACGCAGGTCGGGTAGTTCGTTGATTCCTGTTGCTGCCTGGGCGGTTGGCCTGCTGTTCGGCGTCCTGCTGCTGCACTCACTCCGCGACCTGTTCGCACGACCCGTGTTCCTTCGCACGAACTATCGAGGTGTTCAGGTATCCACCGCGGCCGGGTTGGTTGTGGTCGCAGCGACCCTGTTCGGCGCTGCCGCGCTGGCGGTGGCCCGTTCGCTGGGAGCCGAGACCGAGGTCAGCGTGGCCACTGCCATGAGCACCAGTGCGCTGGCGGTCGCCGGTTTCGGACTGCTGGGTCTTGTGGACGACGTTGCGGCAGACGAAGGTTCCTCCGGATATCGCGGCCACGTTCGGGAACTCGCCCGGGGTCGGCTGACGGCTGGTTCGCTCAAAATGCTGGCTGGACCTGCGGTGGCGATCCTTGCGGTTCAGCCGATATCAGGAGACCGGTTCGGTTGGCTTCTCCTCGACGGTGCAATCGTGGCGTTGTGCGCCAATTTCGCGAACCTTCTCGACACCGGTCCCGCCCGGGTGACCAAGACAGCGCTTCTTGTCTTTGTCGCCCTGATGATCGGGGTCGCGATCGTTGACACCGACAACCTGGCTTTGCTCGTGGGAGCGGCTGTGACCGTTGGTGCGGGCTCTGCACTGTTGGCAGACGAACTTGGCGAAAAGTTGATGCTCGGTGACACCGGGGCCAACCCGATGGGTGCAGTGCTCGGATTGGCCGCGGTCCTCACTTTCACAGAAGTGGGCCGCATCGTCCTGCTTGTGGTGGTGCTCTTGCTCAATCTCCTGAGTGAACGGTTCTCGTTCAAGAAGGTCATCGACTCCGTCGGCCCGCTGCGGTGGTTCGATCAGCTTGGTCGCCCCGCGGTGGACAACGACTGAAGCCGAGGTACATGCGGACACATGGATGACTGCTTGGCTGCAGACGCTTGGGAGTAGTCTGTGACAACGGCTTGAACCCCGTTTCGCCGCGCCTTTCCAATGTCACAGACCCCTTCAACATCCCAGAGCTCGTCATCGCGCCAACGCGGTGAAACGGTTGATCCTCAGGGCGATCACCAAACCTCGGATGCGTCACAAACCCCGGATGTCGCAGAGGCTGATGACAGCGAGGTCGATACCGGTAGGAGCCAATCAAAGCCGTCGGTCGTGATTACGGGCAAGGCCCGGGTGAATCGACGGACAAAGGATCTGGTCAAGGTCCTGGTACCGGGCGAGATTGCGGTGATCGACCACAAGGATCTGGATCGAGTTGCCGGCGAAGGCCTTGCAGCGTCAGGAATCGTGGCTGTGGTGAACGCCTCGGAATGTATATCCGGTAGATACCCCAACAGTGGACCCATGTGTGTTGCCACGGAGGGGATCGCCGTTGTCGACAACGCGGGCAAGGCGTTGATGGATCAGATCAGCGACGGCGACATCCTGACGATCACCGATGGGGTTCTGACCATCGACAACGCGGAGGTGGCCACCGGGAGGATTCTCGGCCTGGAAGTCATCTCCGAGATGATGGAGGCCGCTCGGGACTCCATCGACGACGAACTCGAGCGATTCGCGGTGAACACCCTCGATTACATCGAGGTTGAAGCCCATCATTTGTTCGCGCCTGTGGTGGTTCCGGACCTGTTGACCGACTTCACGGGGAGACACGTCCTGATCGTGGTTCGCGGCCACGACTACCAGGAGGATCTGCGATCCCTCAAGAACTACATCGGGGAATTTCATCCGGTTCTTGTCGGGGTTGACGGTGGAGCGGACGCTTTGCTCGATCTGGGTCTCAAACCCGACATGATCATCGGGGACTTCGATTCACTGTCGGAAAAAGCCTGGAACTGCGGTGCTGACCTTGTGCATCACGTTCATCCGGATGGGCGCGCTCCCGGCCGGGAGGAGCTTCAGGAAAAGGGTCTGCCGTATGAGGAGTTCGTGGTGGCGGGCACTTCTGAAGACGCCGCAATGCGGTTGGCGTACGAGTGTCGGGCCAGCCTGATCGTGGCAGTCGGCACTCACGCAACCATGGTGGAGTTTCTGGACAAGGGGCGCGCGGGTATGTCCTCCACGTTTCTCACGCGCCTTCGGCTCGGGCCGATGCTCATTGATGCCAAAGGCGTCAGCCAGTTGTACGCCGGGCGTGTTCGCCGCCGTGACATTCTCATGCTCATCGCGGCGGCTGTCATCGTGATGCTTGTCATTGCATTCGTTTCCGACTCCTTCCAAGTGGTGATGCGCAGCTTCTGGCTGGATCTCCGGGAGTTCTGGTACTCACTCACAGGTCGTTTCTCATAGATGGTTACCTTCAGGTTCTACGTCGTTTCTGCAGTGGTCTTCTTTCTGGCGCTGGCCGTCGGAGTCGTGGTGGGCTCAGCCCTCGGTGTTGGTGATGCCACTCGGATCGAGGAGGGCCTCAATGACATGGAGGCAAAACTGGATGAGACCGTGTCATTGATCGATGAGAAGAACGACCAGATCAAGGAACTCGAGCGATACGAGAATGAGTCGGCTCCCTTCGCCGGGGACGCGACCCTGGAGGAGACCGCTTCAGTCATCGTCGTGGAACCCGGACTGGACACCGGTGTGGTCGAGGATCTGAACGTGCGCCTGGGTGAGGCGGGTGCGAACACCCTGGGCTACGTGGTTCTGAGTGACCGCTGGGCACTTGGAGGCGACACGGATGCCGAGGATCTGGCTGCCTTGATCGAGTTCGATGGATCCAACGACGATCTGGGCGCAGCCATCTGGGCTGAGGTCTTCGGCGTTGTTCCCCCAGACGGTTCTGACGGCTCGGACGAAGGTACTCAGGTACTTTCGGATTCTTCGGCAACGGTTGATCTCGAGTTGCTCGCCGCACTCGAGTCAGCCGGGTTTGTTGAACTTGTCGGGTTCGGCAATGAACTGGCCGCCGGAGAGACTGTGGCCGTGGTGGCAGTCACCGGACACGATTCCGCACTTGCCGCCGATGGCAAGGGTTCGGCGTTGGCCGTCACCGCGTTGGCCCCCGAAACCCAACCTTTCGTGCTTGCCGAGATCACATCAACCGCCGACGGCGCGCCCGAACGAGGCGCTACCATTGAGTTGATCCGGGAGAACTCGGAAGCCGACTTTTCCTCGGTGGACAATCTGGATCGTGTCGCGGGTCGGGTCGCCACAGTGCTTGCCCTGGCCGAATCGATGGCCGGTGGGACGGGTAACTACGGCTTCGGGCCGGGGACCGCTTCGGTGCTGCCGCGGTGGCCGATCCAGTGACGAGGGCTGAGCCCGCCGAAAACTCGGTTGCGCGCTCAGCGGCGGGAATGGGCGTGGCGGCGGCGGTTTCGCGCAGCTTCGGTGCTGTCCGGGTTCTCGTCGTTGCGGCAGTGCTCGGCACCACCTATCTGGGCAACACATTCCAGGGATCGAACACAGTCTCGAACGTCGCTTTCGAGCTTCTTGCCGCTGGAGCCCTGTCGGCGGTACTGGTACCAACTTTTGTTCGCAGGCTCGAGAAGTCCCTCGACGACGCCCAACTCCTGGCAGGGGAGCTACTGACCCTCACGTTTGTGGTGTTGGGTGCGATCGCCCTCGTCGGGATCATCGCAGCGCCGTGGATCGCCGATCTCCTCACGGTCGCGGTGGAAGATCCCGCGATCGCCTCCCAGCAGCAGGAACTCTCCACATTCCTGCTCCGCTGGTTCATGCCCCAGATCGTGCTCTATGGCCTGGGCGCGATCGCCACTGCCGTATTGCATTCCAAGCGCAGCTTCATAATCCCGGCTCTGGCGCCGATCGCGAACACCGTCATCATGGTGACCTGCCTTTTCGCATTCCGGGCAAGTGCCGGCGCCGATCCGGGATTCGATCTCACGTCGGGCCAGAAGATGCTGCTCGCTGCGGCGGGAACCCTCGGTGTTGTCGGATTCGTGGCGGTTCCCACGATTGCTGTGTGGCGCTCGGGATTCCGCTTGTGGCCTCGCTGGAGTCGTGTCCATGAAGAACTTGGGGCGGTGATCCGACTCTCCGGATGGGCCACGGTCCAACATGGGGTGATAGCGGTGCTGGCGGGTGCTGCGATCATCGCCGGCGGCAAGGTGGAAGGTGGAGTGGTGGCCTTTCAGGTCGCCTGGTTCTTCTTTCTGGCACCGTACGGAATCATCGCCCAGCCGATACACACGACGATCCTGCCCGAGTTGGTCGATGAACATGGCGCCGGCCGCGAATCGGCCTTCCACGCCTCCATCGCCTGGGCAATGGACTCGATGACAGTCCTTCTCCTGCCCTTGACGGCGCTCGTGGTGGCTCTTTCGGTCCCCGCGATGTCCGTGCTGGCATTCGGTGAGGCCGCGAATGCCGAGAGCGTGCACCTGCTCGCTGCTGCGTTGGTCGGTTTGGCTCTGGGTTTCCTGCCCTACGGCGTCTTCTTCCTCCTCACGAGGGCCTGGTACACGCTGGACAACAGCAGGACGCCTGCATTGGCCGGCGCATGCGGCGCGGTGGTCGGGATCGCGATCATGGCCTTCGCAGCGTTCAACACGAGCGGCACGGTTCTGGTTCTGTTGCTTGGCGTCGCCCACTCGGTTGCGTTCCTGGTGGCGGCAACCGTGCTCGCGATCACGCTGCGAATGCGCACATCGTATTGGGCCGTTCCGCGGCTGTTCCCGGCGTCGGCGACAGTTGCCGCGGTGATGGGCCTGATCGTGTGGTTCATATATGAAGGTTGGTCGCCCGAAGGTCGGTTGATGAACCTTGTGGCACTGCTGGTCCTTTGTGGCGGTGGCCTCGCTGTCTACGCTGCAGCCTTGAATGTGTTCGGCATCTCCATCACGAAACGTCTCCCGGGTAGTCGCCCGACCGAACGTGCAGCCGCGTGACTAGGTACGGCGCGTTCATGCACAAGGAAGCCGCGGTTATGCACAAGGAAGCCGCGCTTATGCACAAGGAAGCCTTGTGAGACTGGGCCGAACAGCGCTGCTGGTGCTGATTGTCGCGCTGGGATTCTCGTTGTTGGGATCGGCATGCGGCGGAGGGGATTCCTCTGCACCGCTGGGTGAGGCAGATCGCGTGCTGGTGTTCTCGGTGCCCACCCTTACTTGGGAGGACATGGAGACAATCGACCTTCCGAACCTGGAATCGGTTCTCGAGGGTTCGGTCATTTCGAACCTGTCGGTGCGGTCGGTCCGGCGCCGGGTCAGACCCGCCGACGGCTACGCGACCCTTGGTGCCGGGACCCGAGCCGACGGCACCGACACCTCCGAACTGGCGTTCGTGGCGCGCGTCACTCGATTGATCGATGCCGATCCCGACGGTGATCCCGTTGACGTTCCGCAGGAAGCATTTGTGGAGGAACAACCTGAAGGTGGCGGAGTGATCATCGCTCCGTCCCCCGGCGAGGACCAGACGGTCCAGACACCTTCCTTTGACCTGTTCGCCGGCACTCCGCTCACCGAGGAGTTCGCCCGCCGCACCGGCGTGCATCCAGATGTTGGCGAGGTCTTCAACCTCGGTCTGGTTGCGATGAACCGGGCCAATGACCGACTGCTGTTCGATGCTGAGGTCGGATCCCTCGGCGAGGCATTGTCCGACGCCGGCCACGCTCGAGCAGTGATCGCGAATGCAGATCACGAGCGTGGTCTCGAGTCCCTCAGCTTCCGACGTGAAGCCTCCGCCGGACTGATGGACCGCGAAGGTCTCATCGACGGTGGTCGAGTTGGCCGGAGCCTGCTTGAGGAGGCGCCCACATCACCCTTCGGAACGAGGTATGACCCTCTGCAGGTGATGTCGGCATTCAATGAATTCTGGCCCGACAGCAGCGTGGTCCTCCTTGAAGCCTCGGATGTGGTCCGGGCCGAGGATTCGGCGGAAATCTCGAGCAAAGGGCAGTACGAGCGCATGCGCACGCAAGCCCTCAAGGACTCTGATGCACTACTCGGACAGATGCTGGAGAGTATCGACCTGAGCAAGGACTCCGTGGTTGTCGTGGCCCCATGGGCGGCAGGGTTTTCCAACTCCGTCACCGTATTCGGAGTCCGCTCGCCCGGCCTGGAGGGCGGTCTGCTTTCCACGGGCACCACCCGCCGTGCCGGTTTCGCGCAGACCGTCGACGTCGCACCCACGATCCTGTCGCTGCTGGATGTTGAAGTGCCTTCCTCTATGGAAGGCACAGCTGCCGAACGCAAGGGTTCCGGAGGTGATTACGACGAGCGGGTGACAACCCTGGTGGATGTCAGTGACGGCGCCGAGTTCCGTGATCGAACGGTCGGCATGGCCACCACCGTGTTTGTTGTCGCCCAGATCATCCTGTGGCTGCTTGCCATATGGGTACTGTCAATGCGGCGTGGCTCGCGCTGGCAGACCGCGACTGAGGTGGCGAGTCTCGCCGTGCTCGTGTACCTGCCCCTCACCTATTTCGCGGGAGCCCTCCCTTTCCATGCCTGGGGTAGTGCCGCTTACTGGGCTTTCCTGGTGATCGGTTCTGCCCTGGGAGGCCTCATTGCCTATTTCGGCTTCCGTGCCAACTACGTGGACCCGCTCATGGCTGCGCTCGGACTGATCGTGGTGTTCCTCAGCATCGACATCGCGATCGGTGGACCGCTTCAGATGAACACCGTTTTCGGATATACCCCGACTGTCGCCGGACGATTCGATGGCATGGGCAACCCGGCATTCTCGATGTTCTCCGCTGCCGCCATCATGCTTTCGGCTCTCATCGCACACAGGGTGGGTGGCAAACGCGGGGTGTGGCTCGGCATTGCCCTCCTGGGCTGGACGATCCTGCTCGACGGTGCTCCCTGGTTCGGTGCCGACGTCGGAGGAGCACTCGCCCTGGTTCCTGCTTGTGCGGTGACCGCCTGGTTGTTGCTCGGGCGCAAGATCAAGGCCGGGACCGTGGCTCTGTGGGGCGGAGTGGCGGTGGCAGTTGTGGTCGGTCTCGGATTTGTCGATCTGCTCAGGCCGCCGTCATCACGAACACACCTGGGCCGACTGCTCGCCGACATCGGCAACAACGGCATTGGTGCTTTCACCACGGTCATCCTTCGCAAGATCGACGCGAACCTTTCGGTACTCGTCAGCTCCGTGTGGACATTGATGCTTCCCGCTGTGTTCCTGTTCATCGGCTTCCTGTTCTGGAAGGCTCCCTGGCGGCTCAAGACGATCGAAGAGGAGATTCCCGAGGAGCGTGCGGCCGTGGGCGGCTTGATCACAGCGATGGTGCTCGGGTTCGCCCTCAATGATTCGGGCATCGCAGTGCCCGGGATGATGGGGGGAGTGATCAGCGCATCGCTGGTGTATCTGATGCTGAGAATCGACCGAATTGTGGGTCCGGCCGGCTCCGATGCAACCGAGTCTGATGCAACCGGGTCTGAAGACTCCGGGAATCAGTCGGAAGACACCGGTGAACAGGACGTGCGGGTGTAGAGCACTTCCGGGCCATCGTCCTCAGCCGTGGCACGGGTCACAGTTGCTTCGTAGCCCAGATCACCGAGACGGTCGCCGAGACCCTCGAAACTGCCGAATCGCTGATCGGAGCGCACAACCACCGCACAGATGCGCTGATCTGTTGCGGCCAGGACGAGGGTGTCCTCGTCATAGCGGTCCTGCTGAATCCTCAACATCGAAGGATCAACCATGTCATCGGTCGTGCGGATGTCACTGCGCCAGAGCAGGCCCGGTTCGTCACTCAGAGCCCACGCACCATCCGGCAGTTCGCGCAACGCAGCCACCACTTCGGCTTCGCCACCGCGATAGTCACCGGGATTGCGAATTCCATCCAGTTGAATCCACAGCAGTGGCAACGAAACCACAGCGGCGACTGCGGCGACTCTCCAGGGTGGCCGGTAGATGCCGATCAGCAGCGCGAGCGGCGGCACGATCGCCGAAACGTGTGGTCTCCACAATGGGCTCACCATGAACACGAGCCACAGACAGGTGAAGAGAACCCATGACCAGATGAGCAGCCGGGATGAAGGCAGCCAACCCGAAGCTCCCGAATCA
>JAUXGW010000047.1 GCA_030621865.1 Actinomycetes bacterium | reverse complement strand
GGAGCCTTCTTCTTGGCGGGAGCCTTCTTCTTGGCGGGAGCCTTCTTCTTGGCGGGAGCCTTCTTCTTGGCGGGAGCCTTCTTCTTGGCCGGAGCCTTCTTCTTGGCGGCATCCGCGGCCTTCTTGACCGACTTCTGAGCGGTAGCCGACGCGCTCTTGACTGTCTTCTCCGCGGTAGCCGACGCGCTCTTGACTGTCTTCTCGGCGGAAGCGGATGCGCTCTTCGCTGTCTTCTGAGCCGTAGAAGACGCATCTGCGGCAGCGTCGAAGATGTCCTGGACCTGACCCTCAGCGCGCTTCATCTGCTTGTCGGTGATCGAGCTGACACGATCCACCTCGTTGCTGACCCAGCCCATGAGTTCTTCGACCCATTCCTGGAAACTGTCGATGAAGTCAGTAAGCATCCCTTCGACATCTTTGGTGCCTTCGCGCGCTTGCTTGGCTATCTTGTCGAGCTCTTCAGCGGCCTGGCCAACAAACTCAGGACGATCGATGGTCATCAGGGAACTCCTCGCTAAGGGCCACCCACCATTGGGAGGCTCACCTCAAATCTAATCGCATGATCTCCGTCTCCCAACAATTGGGCGGCGTCACTCGTCGTCGGGCTGAATCCCGGGCTTCTTTTCAGGAACGTCTTTCTTGGGCGGAGCCTTCTTTGCGGAAGCTTTCTTCTTGGCCGGGGCCTTCTTCTTGGCCGGAGCCTTCTTCTTGGCCGGAGCTTTCTTCTTGGCCTTCTTTTTCGCGGGGGCCTTCTTCTTTTTCTTCTTCGCAGGACCCTTGGCTCGCCGCTCCGCCAGAAGATCGAGTCCCCGCTCGAGGGTGATCTCCTCAACCGAGTCGGACTTCCGCAAACTCGCGTTGTACTCGCCGTCGGTGACGTAGGGACCGAAGCGGCCGTCCTTCACCACCAACGGCTTCTCCGAATTCGGGTCGACACCAAGCTCCTTCAGCGGGGCAGAGCTTTTCTGACCCCGCCGACGTTTCGGTTCGGCCAGAACCTTCAGCGCCTCTTCCAGCGTGATGGTCAGCAACTGCGACTCATTCTCGATCGAACGGCTGTCATTTCCCTTCTTGATGTACGGCCCGTATCGACCGTTGTAGGCACGGATCATTTCCCCGTCAGCCGGATCGCTTCCCACATCGCGGGGAAGTTCCAGCAGGGGAAGGACCTGTTCCAGGGTCACCGTTTCCGGATCCATGTCGGCGAACAGCGACGCCGTGCGGGGCTTCATCCCCGTCTCGTCGTCGTGGCGACCCTCCATCACGTATGGGCCGAAGCGACCGTTCTTCAACTGCACTTCGAGGCCCGTCACCGGGTGCTCACCCAGGACCCGGTCACCCGACGGAGCGTCGATCAGCTCGACCGCGCGTTCCATCGTGAGCTCGTCAGGCGGCAGATCCTCCGGGATGCTTGCCCGATCGGTGTCATCACCCATGCCTCGTTCGAGGTACGGGCCATAACGTCCGACCCTCGCAGAGATCGGCCGTCCTTCGGCGTCCATGCCCAGCGGGAGCGTGTTCACAGCGCGGGCGTCAATGTCCTCCAGACGCTCCACCACCAGTTCCTGCAGACCAAGTCCGCCCAGACCTGCTGACCCGTGTGGGAACTCTCCGTTGGCGTCCACCTGATCCCTGGTGCCGAAATAGAATCGGCTCAACCAGGGCTCCATGTCCGCTGTGCCGAGGGCGATGGAGTCCAGATCTTCTTCCATCTTCGCTGTGAAGGTGTAGTCCACGAGATTCGGGAAGTGATTCTCCATCAGTCCCACCACGGCGAAGGCGGTGAGGGAAGGAACGAGGGCGCTGCCCTTCTTCCAGATGTATCCGCGGTCCAGGATCGTCGTGATGTTCGATGCCCAGGTTGAGGGTCTGCCAACGCCCATCTCTTCGAGTTTCTTGATCAGGGAAGATTCGGAGTACCTCGACGGCGGCTGGGTTTCGTGTCCAACCGCTTCGAGGGAATCCACTGACATGCGGTCGCCTTCGGACATGTCGGGCAGGATCTTTTCCGCATTCTCGTCCTCAGCACCTTCTTCACGGCCACCGGTGTATGCCCTCAGGAACCCGGGGAAGAGAATCGTGCTTCCGGAAGCACCGAGGATCACAGACCGGCCGTCGGCGGTTTGAGCGTCGAGGCGAACAGAAACCGTTTCACCCCTGGCGTCAGTCATCTGGGACGCGACGGTACGCTTCCAGATGAGTTCGTACAGCTTCGCCTCCGAAGGTGAGACCTGAGCCCGAACCTCGGCGGGTGACTTGAAATGTTCGCCCGCGGGGCGGATGGCCTCATGGGCCTCCTGGGCATTCTTGACCTTGCTGGCGTAGTGGCGAGGAGCCGAAGGCAGGTAGTCAGCACCGAACTCCTTGGAGATCAGAGACCTCGCAGCGGACAGGGCCGTGCCCGACAGGGTGGTGCTGTCGGTACGCATGTAGGTGTTGAACCCGTTTTCGTACAGACGCTGAGCCGCCGACATCGTCTGGGAGGAACTGAAACGGAGCTTGTTGCCGGCTTCACGCTGGAGCGTTGAGGTCATGAAAGGCGCAAACGGCTTCCGGGTATATGGCTTCGCCTCCACCGATCTCACCGTCGGCTCGGCCCGGATCAATGACTCCCGCAGCGTTGCAGCCTGCTCATTGTCGAGCACTGTGACCGAGGCCTTCTCCGCCTTGGCCGTGAGGCCGCCGGTGTCGTCGAAGTCCCTGCCACTGGCGAGGCGGGAGCCATCGACCTGCAGCACCTCTGCCGGGAACACCGTCTGATCCAGGGTCTCGTCGGCGTGATGAAGTTCTGCCTGCAAATCCCACCAGGCGGCGGAACGGAACTCCATGCGCTCCCGCTCCCGTTCCACCACGATTCGTGTGGTCACAGACTGCACCCGACCGGCGGACAATCCCGGCATGACCTTCTTCCAGAGGACCGGCGATACCTCATATCCATAGAGGCGATCCAGAATCCGCCGGGACTCCTGGGCGTCGACCAGACGGCGGTCGAGCTCGCGGGGATTCTCGACGGCCTCAAGAATTGCCTCGGGTGTGATCTCGTGGAACACCATGCGGTGAACCGGGATCTTGGGATTCAACACCTCGAGAAGGTGCCAGGCGATTGCCTCGCCTTCGCGATCCTCATCAGTTGCGAGATAGAGCTCGTCAGCGTCCTTGAGCAGCGACTTCAGTTTGCGGACCTGATCCTTCTTGTCGGCCGACACCACGTACAGCGGCTTGAAGTGATTCTCTGTGTCCACACCCAGCCGGGCCCACTTCTCACCCTTCATGTTCTTCGGAACATCCGCACTGTTGCGCGGGAGGTCGCGGATGTGTCCGACCGATGATTCGATCAAGTAGTCGTCGCCGAGAAATTCCGCGATCTTCTTGGCTTTGGCGGGTGACTCGACGATCAGGAGCGATTTTGGCATTGGAAGGACAACTAAAACGTCCGACGGCCATCTGTCAAGCCAGATCGACCACAGCTAAAGCTGATTTTCTGCTCGGCGCGCCGATACGGGTGAAATCCTCCCCCGCCATCGTGATCGAAACTGTGATCTCAGAGGCATACAAAAAGATGGGGATAGGGTGCTGTCTCCGAACCCGTCCTCCCCGTCGAACACAGGAGACCCACCCATGGACTTCAATCCCACCCCGCGGGCGCAAGAACTCCAGGAGAACCTCGCGGACTTCATGGACAGCCACGTCTATCCGGCCGAGGCCACCTATGACGCCCAGATGAAGGCTGCCGGTGACGACCATGCGCATCCGCAGATCATCGAGGACCTGAAAGTGGAGGCCCGGGGTCGGGGATTGTGGAACCTGTTCATGCCTCACCGGACGCAGTGGACTCCCGACCCGGTCTCCAACATCGACTACGCGCCGCTGGCCGAGATTTCGGGCATGAGCAGCGCGCTCGCTCCCGAGGCAATGAACTGCTCGGCACCCGACACCGGAAACATGGAGGTACTTGCGCTCTTCGGCTCACCAGCACAACAAGAGCAGTGGCTCGTGCCGCTTCTCAATGGCGAGATTCGATCCGCGTTCGCCATGACCGAGCCGGCCGTGGCCTCTTCGGACGCCACCAACATCCAGCTTTCGATCGAGCGCCAGGGCGACGAATACGTGCTGAACGGCCGCAAATGGTGGATTTCGGGTGCCGCTTCCGATCGCTGCAAGGTCTTCATCGTGATGGGCAAGACGGATCCGGATGCAGCGCGGTACCAGCAGCAGTCGATGATCCTCGTACCGCGCGACGCTCCCGGACTCGAGATTCTCCGGGATCTGCCGGTGTTCGGTTATCAGGACCGCGAAGGCCATGTGGAAATGGAATTCAACGACGTCCGGGTTCCCGCAGAAAATCTGATCGGCTCCGAAGGCGGCGGGTTCGCCATCGCGCAGGCCCGTCTCGGTCCCGGCCGAATCCATCACTGCATGCGCTGCATCGGCATCGCCGAGCGAGCGCTGGATCTCATGTGTCGCCGCGTGGAAGAACGCGAGGCGTTCGGCTCAAAGCTGTCCACACAGGGTGTGATCCGCGAATGGATCGCTGACTCCCGAATGGAAATCGAACAAGCTCGACTCCTGACGCTGAAGGCTGCCTGGTTGATGGACACCGTTGGATCCAAAGGTGCCGCCATCGAAATTTCTGCAATCAAGGTTGTTGCACCGAATACCGCTCTGCGGGTTGTCGACCGGGCCATACAGGCACACGGAGGTGGAGGCGTCTCCGATGACTTCGTGCTCGCGCGGATGTACGCTGGGCTGCGGACTCTGCGATTCGCTGATGGCCCTGACGAAGTCCACCGCCGACAGGTCGCCCGCACGGAACTGGCCCGACACGTCTGAACGGCTCTCTGGCGCTCCGGTGTGGCTGAACCGCTCTCTGGCGCTCCGGTGTGGCAGAACCGCTCTCTGCGCGGATCGACCGGCCAAACCTGCAGTGCAGGTAACTTCGCGGGCAACCCCATGAGCGCCTCGAAATGATCGCCCTTCTTGCCCTCCAAGGGATCGTCGCTGCCGTATGCCTGACCCCGGGCAGACGATCCGCGCGCTGGGCGATCCCGGTGGCCACGCTCGGAACCTTCATCGGGTTCGTCTGGATGCTCACCCAGGCATCGGCAGTCACCTCCGGGAGGATCACCACCGAGAACTGGAAATGGGTCCCGCAACTCGGGCTGACCCTCGACTTTCGCCTCGACGGCTGGGCGTTGCTGATGGGATTGCTCATCTTCGGCATCGGAACCCTGGTGCTCGGATACAGCCACTTCTACTTTCCGAAGCGCCCCGACCTCGGAAAGATCGCCGGCTTGCTCGCTGCCTTCGCCGGAGCCATGTGGGGCCTCGTGGCCGCCAACGGACTCTTCACCCTCTTCCTCTTCTGGGAACTGACCTCGGTGACCTCGTTTCTCCTGATCGGGCTGGAAGACCGAAGTGCCGCGGCCCGCAACGCGGCCACCAGAGCTTTCCTCGTGACAGGGGGCGGCGGCCTGGCAATGCTGGCAGGGCTGATCTTGCTCAGCACCGCATCCGGAACCTCCGAGATCAGCGAGATTCTCGCTGATCCTCCCGCCGGTGGCGTTGTCCCAGCGGCGTTGGTGCTGGTGCTCATTGGTGCGTTCGCAAAGTCTGCTCAGTTCCCGCTTCACTTCTGGCTGCCGGGAGCGATGGCTGCACCCACACCGATCTCCGCGTATCTTCACTCCGCCACCATGGTGAAAGCCGGCCTCGTGGTGGTGGCACGATTTGCCCCTGTCTTCGCTGACGTGGCGCCTTGGCGGTTCATGGTTCTGACGGCAGGTTCCATTTCGTTGTTGCTCGGCGGGATACGCGCTCTGCGCCAACAAGACGCCAAGGTGATCCTCGCCTACGGGACTGTGTCGCAGCTCGGACTTCTGATGATCCTGCTGGGCGTCGGCACCGCGGGCACCACCTACGCCGGAGTGGCTCTGCTCACTGCTCACGCGTTGTTCAAGGCCTCGCTGTTCCTGAGCATCGGCGTGGTCGATCACCAAGTCGGAACCCGGGACATTCGACGGCTTCGCGGATTGCTCCGGAAACTTCCGGTGGTTGCCGCGGCCACGATCACCGCCGGCGCCTCCATGGCTGCAATTCCGCCCACGTTTGGATTCGTCGCCAAGGAGAAGGGTCTGGACGCACTTCTGAATCTGGACATGGGCGCCGCCGGAACCATCACACTGATTGCCGTGGTTGTCGGTTCGGCATTCACAGTGGCATACACAGTCCGCTTGCTGATCGGAGTATTCGGCAACCGGGCGCCGGGCGCGGCCGGGCACGCCGCAGTGGACCCGGCGCGGGTGAAGGTCCCGTCCTGGGCGTTCAAGTTTGCACCCGTATTCCTGGCGTTCCTCTCGTTGCTGTTCGGACTGATCGCCGGGCCCGTCGGAGACTGGCTCGGAAAGGTCGCATCATCTCTCGATCCGGCGGCCGGCGCGTATCACCTCGTCCTCTGGCCGGGACTGAACACCGCGCTGGCGCTTTCGGTTGTCACCTGGGTGGGAGGCGGCGCGATCGCCTGGTGGCTCTACCGCCAGGAACGAGACGCCGATGCGGGAGTCGGATTCGCCACCATCCTGTACGACCGCACCTACAACGGTCTTCTCGTGGGTGCGCGAAAGATCACAGCGGTCACCCACAGCGGATCCCTTCCCGTCTACGTCGGCGTGGCGCTGGCCACCCTGATCGCCTGCCTGGTTGCGGCGCTGGTCGCAGGGGACGCCCAGGAGCTCGGCAGCACCAGGATCACCAACTCCCCCATCGAACTCGGCGCCGTGGCTGTCACCGCAATCCTCACGGTGGGGATCCTGCGCACCCAGCGTCGATTCAGTGCCGCGCTGCTGTTGGGCGGCGCCGGATACGGCCTCGCCATCGTGTTTCTTTCATTCGGGGCACCCGACCTCGCCCTCACCCAATTCCTGGTGGAAACACTGGTGATCGTCCTGTACCTCCTGGTTCTTGCAAGGCTCCCTGAGGAGTTCTCCGAACCGCCGAGTTGGGCACCGGGAATCCTGCGAGCTGTGTTCGCCGCCGCCGTGGGGATCGGATTGGCTCTTTTCGCTGTGGCCACCAGCGCCGTCACGAATGACTACCCGGTGGGTGACACGCTCACTGCGATGGCCGAACCCCTCGGTGGCGGCAAGAACGTGGTCAACGTGATCCTCGTGGACTTCCGTGGCTGGGACACCCTGGGCGAAATTGCCGTGCTTGCGGTTGCCGCCGCGGGTGTGATCAACCTCGCCACCGTGGCCCGACGCGAAATGCTCCGACGAGGCCTGTTCGCCTCGGCCCGGTCAACCAATGAAACAGGGTTCGGAGTCCAGTCATCACCAGTGGCCGGCGATGTCGGCCCGACCCCACAACGGAGGTCGGTGATCCTGACCACCACGACGCGCGGCCTCGTACCGGTGCTGGCGGTGACGTCCGTGTACCTGACCTTCCGAGGCCACAACGCGCCCGGCGGTGGATTCGCAGGCGGACTGGTGCTCTCGATCGCGGTGGCACTGCGCTACTTCGCCGAAGGTCCCGGCACCCTGCGCAAGCTGGGCATCGATCCAATCAAGATGATGGGTGCCGGACTTCTCCTGGCGGCGATTGTGGCCGGGTATCCGCTCGCCACTGGCGGAGCTCCCATGGAATCCACGATCTGGAAGTTCACACTGCCCTTGATCGGCCAGGTGAAACTGGTGTCGTCCACCTTCTTCGACATCGGGGTGTATCTCGTGGTCGTGGGTGCGGTCGTCGGAGCCATGCGAGCACTCGTGGACACCGATGAAACTGCCGGTGAAGCCGATCTTGCCGACGGCGTGGCAACCGAAGAACTGGAGACCACCTGATGAGCTGGGCCCTGGCCGCCCTCATCGGTCTGCAGGGTGCTGCCGGCACATATCTCCTGTTGCATCGGAGCCTCACTCGAATCATCCTCGGCCTCGGTCTGTTGGCAAACGCCGTCAACCTGATCGCCCTGACCGCCGGCGGCTCGCCGGGATCCCCGCCGATCATCGGTGAAGACGGTCAAATGGCCGATCCCCTTCCACAGGCCCTGGTACTCACAGCGATCGTGATCGGTTTCGGCGTCACAGCCTTCCTGCTCGCAACAGCACTGCGGTCATGGACCATCGACGGCAACGACGACGTGGAAGACGATATCGAGGACGTTCGCCTCGCCCGGGCCGCGCTGGAATCCGACCGCAGCAGCGGCCCCGACCCGACCACCTCCGACTCGGAGTTCACCGGTGAGGTTGACGAAGTTCCCGAAGCCGGTGAGTCATGACTTCAGAGGCAATCCTTCCGCTGCTGATCCTGATTCCACTCTTCGGGGCCGGAGCCTCACTGCTCTTTGCACGACTTCGGACCGCGCAAACAATGCTGACCTTCACCATTGCGATCGGAACCACGATCCTCTCGATCGCCCTCCTGCTGAAAGTTGATGCCGACGGTCCCATCCGGGCCGTCACGTCAGTCCCCGAGGCCCCGATCGGGGTGACCCTCGATCTCTACGCCGACCGTTTCGCGTCGCTCATGCTGGTCATCGCCACGCTGATGCTTTCTGCCGTTCTGCTCTATTCGGCGGGCCAGAGGGCCGCGGGCGAGCTGAGTATCTGGTATCAGCCCGCATACCTCGTGATGATGGCCGGCGTCTCCGCCGCCTTCGTCACTGCCGATCTGTTCAACCTGTTCGTTGCAGTGGAACTGCTGCTGTTGTCCTCATACGTGCTCATCATGCTGGAGGGCAACGACGAACAGATCCGTTCCGGTACAACCTACGTGGTACTGAACGTGCTCGAATCCACGTTGTTGCTGATGGCCGTCACGCTCGTGTTCGCTGCCACCGGCACTCTGAGTTTCTTTGCACTCCCGGCCGCCATCGCGGAACTCCCGAGCGGCGTACAGACCGGACTCAACCTGCTGTTGCTTGCCGCGTTCGGCCTCAAGGCCGCCATATTCCCGCTCTTTTCCTGGCTGCCCGACAGTTATCCCGCTGCCCCCGGCCCGGTCACAGCTGTGTTCGCCGGCCTTCTCACCAAGATCGGTGTGTACGCGCTCATCCGCACGCAGACACTGTTGTTCCCCGACACGAACCGAACACTGTTGATGTGGATCGCCGGTTTGACCATGATCATCGGCGTGCTCGGCGCAATCGCCCAGTCCGACATGAAGCGGATCCTGTCGTTCCACATCGTCAGCCAGATCGGCTACATGATCATGGGATTGGCTCTGGGAGGTGTCGCTGCGCTGACCGCGACGATCTTCTTCGTCCTCCACCAGATCCCCATCAAGACATCGCTGTTCCTGGTCGAGGGGATAGTCGAGGCCGAGACCGGAACCTCGCGCCTGGATCGGGTTGGAGGAATGGCACGAAGATCCGGCCCTCTCGCGCTCATGTTCATGCTCAGCGCCATGAGTCTGGCCGGAATCCCGCCGCTGTCCGGCTTCATCGGCAAGGTCGGAATCGTGACCGCCGGCCTGGACCAGCACGAATGGGTCCTTGTGGCAGTGGCATTGCTGGGATCCCTGTTCACATTGGTCTCGATGCTCAAGATCTGGTCCGGCCTCTTCTGGGGCGACATCGTGCCCGCGGATCCTCGCAAGGGCATCCTGCGACACCATCGCCGCATGAGTGCGGCCACAGTGGGTGTTGTGGCGATCGGCGTGGCGATCGCATTGGCGGCTGGTCCGCTCTACGACTTCGCCGAACGCGCAGCAGAGGGCCTGTACCTCCCCGCCGAGGCCTCCGGGGCCGTAGTGGGTGACCCGAAATGAGTACCCGCATCCTCGGCCCATTGCTACTGCTGGCGCTCTGGTTCGCTTCCTGGGGCGACATATCCTGGGCGAACCTCTTCAGCGGCCTCCTGGTGGTAGGAGTGATTTCCGCCTTGAGCCGGCGAAGCTTCCGGGGAGGCTCATACAGGATTCACTTCATTCCCCTGTTCAGGCTGTTGGCAACGCTGCTGATCGAGTTGGTGATTGGCAGCGTTCGCGTGGCACTGGCCGTGCTCGCTCCCACCGAGCGCAACACTCGGAGCTTCTTCGTCGACGTCGAACTTCAGGTTGATGAGCCTCTGCAGGTCACGGTGGTTGCGGACTTGCTCAGCCTTGTCCCCGGATCACTCGCCGTGGACGTCGAAGGGGGACCGCCCCGCATCAGGGTTCACGCGATGGGTCAGGATTCGCCGGAGAGGGTCACCAGAGACGTCAGGCGTCTGGAACGCATGACCATTTCGGCGATCACCGCTGTTCCACGCAGGACGGCCACACCTTCGGAGGATGTCCGCTGATGCACACGGTCGAGTTGATCGCACTGGCCATGATCGGCCTCGCAGCACTCATCAGTTCCGCATGGGTTCTGCGAGCCCGGTCACTCGTGGACCGGGCAGTCGGTCTGGACGCCACCGTTGCTGTCCTGGTCAACGGGCTGGCCGTATCCGCCGCTCTCCTCAATGACGACGTTTTCCTGGAACTCATCCTTCTCACAGTGGTCCTGTCATTCCTCGGAACCGTGGCTGTGTCGCGGTACATACAAAGGAGGGGAGAGTGAGCATCCTTGACCTCATCTCCGCTTTCCTCTTCCTCGGAGGCGCGGCGTTCGCACTGATTTCGGCCATCGGCCTCCACCGAATGCCCGACACCTTTCAGCGGCTCCATGTGGCCACCAAGCCGGCCACGCTGAGCATTGCCTGCACTTTCGTCGCGGCTGCGATCCAACTCGGAGATCGAGCAGATACCTCGATACTCATGGTTGCCCTCGTTCTGCAGTTCATCACCGCACCTGTTGCCGCCCACTTGCTCGGATCTTCAGTAGAACGAGAGTCGGCGATACCGGAGTCGGGCGACGACGGCGGCGGGACGGCCCGGGATCAGTCGGGCAATGATCCGACGACCCCCAGGAATTGATCCAGTCCGGAGCGCTCCAGTAGTTCCCGCACCGGAAGGCCGGCCACAACGACGAACGTCGCTGACGACTGGTCTGCGCGAAACCTGGCGGCGATCAGAATCCCGAGGCACACCGGATCGAAGTAATCCACGGACGACAGATCCAGAGCTCGATGCGGACCACTGAGATCTTCCACGGCCGACCAGAGCGGTGGCAGCGCGGACATGTCCACGTCTCCGATCACCCTCAGAACATTGAACTGACCTCGAACACCGGTCTGCACATCAAAAAGCATGTGCATCCAGTATCGGCGACCCGCGGGGTGCCGCAGCAAACGCTGCCCGGACGCCGGGGGATCACCCGTCACTACAGGGCTGTCACCACATAGCCCTTGTCACTACACGGACTGTCACTACAAGCGCGTAACTTGGTCTGTGTAATTCGATTCCAACCGGACATCCATGAGGACGCCCATGAGTGTGATGCAGAACGAGTGTACGGAGGCTCCGGGGGATGACCCCGAGCGCGTCCGGGCGCGCATTGCCGGATTTGTGGAGTCCCTGCAGGGTGATCCCCGCCTGGTTCACCTACACACTCAAGGAAGAAGGAAACCTGGCTTCGCGTCATCTGGCTCAGATGACCTGCAGTGTCCGATTCCGGTCGAGAATCTCTGGCAGCACCAGCTGGACGCGATCGAATCGTTGCGCAGCGGGCGGTCCACGGTGATCGCCACAGGAACGTCATCCGGGAAGTCGCTCTGCTATCAGGTGCCGGCGATCGAGGCCGCCGCAAGAGGCCGCACCACCCTGATGATGTTTCCCACCAAGGCGCTGGCCCACGACCAATTGGCCTCCCTCGGAGCGTGGGCTCCTCGCGGCGTCACGGTGGCGGCATACGACGGCGACTGCTCTATTCAGGAACGAAACTGGGTTCGCTCCAATGCAGACATAATCCTGACCAATCCCGAGATGCTTCACCTCGGGATCCTGGCCAACCATCGGCGCTGGGAACGGTTCCTGAGCAAACTCGATCTGGTGGTGGTTGACGAGATTCACACATTGAAGGGGATCTTTGGCAGCCACGTCTCACACGTCCTGAGGCGTCTGCGCCGAGTCGCCGCTCCCACCGGATCACGCGAACCCACGTTCGCCTTCACATCCGCCACCATCGGCAAACCGGGTCAGTTGGCCGGAGATCTGTGCGGCCTGCCTGTGACCGAGATAACGGCTGACCATTCTCCTGCGGCGCCCCGCACCACACTGCTGTGGAATCCACAGAAGCACCAAGGTGACGAGTCCGGCCGAGGTGCTGCGTCGATGAACATGGAGACGGCCACGCTGGCGGCGCAGTTGGTCTCGGAGGGACTCCGAACACTTGTCTTCTGTCGATCCCGACGTGCCACGGAGCTTGTGGCGCGCGACATTCGATCCCGTGTGGGCGAACTGCACCGGGACACTGTCCGGTCCTACCGTGCGGGTTACCTCGTTTCGGAACGCCGCGAGATCGAACTCGATCTGGCGAGTGGTGCCCTCAGCTGCGTGGTGGCCACCAACGCACTCGAACTCGGAATCGACATCGGCGGACTCGATGCCGTGGTGATGTCCGGTTACCCGGGAACGACGGCGTCATTTCGGCAGCAGCTCGGGCGCTGCGGACGCGGTGATCGCGACAGCCTCGCCATCCTCGTGGCAGGCGACGATCAGCTCGACCAATGGCTCATGCGCCATCCGCGACAACTTTTCGATCGCCCCCCGGAACCGTCGGTGATCAATCCGTCGAACCCGCACGTTCTGAATCCCCATCTGGGTTGCGCCGCCGACGAGATCCCGCTCCAACATCACGATGAGCGACTCTGGCCAGATGATCTCGACGATGGAATTCGCGAGCTTGTGCAACAGGATCGACTGATGATCGGCCAACGGAACGGCTCCGCGGTGGCATATTGGGCCGGTCGCGGTGCACCCGCGCCAACAATTGGTCTGCGGTCAGCCAGCCGCGGCGAATACGCGATTCGTCGGGCAAACCACTCGCTGGTGGGATCCATGGACGCGGCACGGGTTTCGAGCACCATCCATGCCGGAGCGATCTATCTTCACCAAGGTGCCGCCTACACCGTCACCGATCTTGATCACTCGTCACGGACTGCCACCGTGGAGCCAAGCGACGGCAGCCTCTACAGCCAGGTTCGCTCCGACACCACGATCCGACTGGTGGACATGCACCAGAGCGCAATCGTGGACAACATCACGGCGCATCTCGGGCGCGTTGAAGTGACCACCACCGTCACCGGATACGTGTTGAAGGATTCCCGCACGCACAAGACCGTTGATCGCAACTCTCTCGATCTGGCCCCGAGCACACTCGACACCACCGCTGTCTGGTGGGTCTTCGGAGCCGAATTGATCGAGCGGGCAGGCTTGACCGAACACCACATTCCTGGTGCCTTGCACGCGGCTGAACACGCCGGGATCGGCATCCTTCCGTTGTTCGCGATCTGTGATCGCTGGGACGTTGGCGGAGTTTCCACACCCTGGTTGCCGGAAACCGGCGGTGCCACCGTTGTGATCCACGATGCACATCCCGGAGGTTCCGGTGTGGCACCAATGGCATTCGATGCGGTCCGTGAACACCTGTTGGCCACCCACGAAGTGCTGCACGGCTGTGCCTGCTCAATGGGATGTCCGAGCTGCGTCCAATCCCCGAAGTGCGGCAACGGAAACAAACCCCTGGACAAAGTCGCGGCAGCTGCTCTGATCAGCCACGCTCTGAATCTCGCCGAGGCACCGGCCCACACGGCCTGAATCCACCCACCTCTGCTTTCCGCTCGATCTTTCCGCTCGCGCGACCCGTTCTGTCACTCGAACCACCGCCACTCAACCAGTACTGTCACTCGACCTGCACAGTCAACGCCTCGCTCAGCTTGACGCCGCTGAGGGCCCGGCCTACCAGGGGAAGCAGGGTCGGCCGTGCCCTGACAGCAACGGTTACCAGTGAGCCCCTGCTGCGGTCGCCGTTCAACGAGACGTCAACACCGCCAAGTTTCAGCCCACTCCTGGCGATTGCGGTTCTTGCCGCCCCGACAGTGGGTCTCACGATCACGGCGCGACCTGCGACAGCCGCCGCATGGGTCACGCCGAGCTGATCCCTCACCACGAGGGCCGTTTGAAGAAGCACCACGAGCAAGAGCGCCACGAGTGGAAGGAGCAGAGCGAACTCGACCGTTGCCTGGCCATCCTGACTGAGCACCCGCCGCCTATCTGGCACGTTCAATGATGCCCCCGAAGACCGTCTCGAACAGCCGACCGATCACATCGGTGCCGGTCACCCAGGAGAGCAACAGCAGTGCGAGCGCCGCCGC